>JAIOSZ010000117.1 GCA_021107335.1 Desulfuromonadaceae bacterium
AGCGAAAGACTATCGATGCCGAGGCTGAATTGAATGCCTAAGGCTGGGATCCAGCGGTACTCTTCCCGCAGCAGCCAGCCCGCCTCGGTGGGTAGTAGCACGAAACAGCCGATGGCTATAAGTAGCACAATCAGGGTGCCGGCCAGGGCCAAGCCGCGGGCAGCTGCAGGCCGATGCCGACAGGCTAGGCATAGGGCTGCGGTGCCGACCGGAAGGGTCAGCAACAGGGTCAGCAAAGGCAAAGGACAGGTACTGGTCATTATGGTTTCCATGGCAGTGATCGTTTCAGGATTGCAGCAGCTGCAATAGCAGCCAGCCAAGCAGAGCACTCAGGCCCAGGGCCATGCCTATCAGGTAATGGGACAATTGGCCGCTGGTCAGTCGGCGTAGTTGCCGGCCGCTTTGCAAGCAGAGTAGAGCCGCCCCCCGATAAAGGCCGCCGAGGAATTCTTCATCAAATTGGCGCCAGCCTGTGGCCAGGGTGCGGAAGGGGCGCTGCAGCAACTCTTCCTGCCAGCGATCGACTTCGCCGCCACGCAAGAAAAAAGCTTCCATGCGGCCAGCTGGGCGCAGGGCCGGGCTTCGCCAATAGCGGTAACGGCTCCATAGCCACGCGGTGAGCACCAGCAATGTGGCTGTAGCGGCCATGATAAGTTCGGCGCTTAGATGGGGGTGCAGAGTGGCGCCAACGGGTTCGAGCAAGTGCTGTAGGCGTAAGCTTCCGCCCCACATCGAAGGTAGATTGAGCAGGCCGCCGCCAAGGCCCAGCAGGGCCAGAGGAAGGAGCGGCCAGAGCATGCTGATCGGCAGCTTGTGAGAACTTGTCACGGGTTGACGGGGGCCGCATAACACATAGAGCAGTCGAAAGCTGTACAGGGCCGTGAGCAGGGCCGCCAGTAATCCCATCCCGCCGAGGAGCTGATAGTATCGCCCGCCGGTAGTGAAGGTGGCCATCAAAATGGCATCCTTGGAAAAGAAGCCGCCAGTCAAGGGTACTCCAGCCAGGCACAGGCCACCAGCCAGCAGAGGCCAGAGCAACAGGGGCTGACGTCGGGCCACCCCGCGCAAATAGGCGAGTTGTTGTTCGCCGCCCGCCAGATGAATGACGCAGCCGGCAGCCATGAACAAAAGAGCCTTGAAGAAGGCGTGGACTAGTAGATGAAACAAAGCGCCGCTGACTGTACCGGCTCCCACGGCCAAGAACATGTAGCCGACTTGACTCATGGTCGAATAAGCCAGCAACCGTTTTAGATCCCGCTGAGCCAGAGCGCAGGCGGCACCATACAGGGCCGTGATAGCGCCAACGGTGGCGACGGCGGCCATCACTGTTGCAGATAAACTAATTAGGGGGAAGAATCGGCAGAGCAGATAGACGCCAGCGGTGACCATGGTTGCGGCATGAATTAAGGCAGAAACCGGAGTCGGACCGGCCATGGCATCGGGCAGCCAGGTCATGAAGGGCAGCTGAGCCGATTTGCCGCAAGCTCCGGCCAGCAACAGCAAGCCGAGAGCGGTGACGGTGGCCACCGGCAGAGTCGCAGCCTGGGTATTAATGGCTTCCAGATTCAGGCTGCCAGTCAACTTAAACAGCCAGAGGATGGCGACCAGCAAAAACAGGTCGGCACTGCGGGTTACTAGAAAGGCCTTGCGCCCGGCGCTAGCATTGGCGTCCTTCTGATACCAGTAGCCGATCAGAGCGTAGGAGCAGAACCCGACCCCTTCCCAGCCAAGCAACAACAGCAGTAGATTGTCGGCCAGCAACAGGGTCAGCATGGCAAAGACAAAAAGGTTGAGCAGAGCAAAGAAGCGGCTGACCGCCGGTTCCTTATGCAGATAGGCGATAGCGTAGATATGAATGAGGGTCGCCACGCCGGTCACCATGAGGCACATGCAAGCCGCCAGGCGGTCGTAATGGAAGGCGAAGGAAACCTGTAACGGGCCGCTTTGCAGCCAGCTGAAGAGCTCCAGGGTGGTGCCGTCGCCACTTGCCAGGGGCCATGCCAGGGCGCTGGCCACAGCTGCCGCCGCCACAGCCAGCATCGCCAGCAGTTCGGTAACCCGCCGCGGCCAACTGCGGCCGCCGAGCATGATCAGGACCGCCCCAGACAGGGGCAGCAGCACAATAAGGCCAATCAGCACGTCGCTCATCCCTGCATATCCTTAAAGGTGTTGACGTCGATGGTGCCGGTGCGGCCGTGCAGATAGACCACCATGGCCAGGGCGACAGCCACTTCGGCGGCGGTAACAGCCATGATCAACATGACCATCAGTTGGCCGTCCAATTGCTGCCAGAAAGCAGAGCCCGCGACCAGCACCAGGCCCGCAGCGTTCAGCATGATTTCCACGCCGATGAGAATCATGACCAGGTTGCGCCGCACCAGGGTGCAGGACAGGCCCATGAAAAAGAGCGCCGCAGCGACCAATAAAATGTGGTTTAAGGGCACGATCATGACGATTCCTCCGCCTGATGGGCTTTGCGGCGCCGGCCCAGGTAGTAAGCGCCAGCGGCGGCAAACAACAATTGGAAAGAAACGATTTCCACTGCCAGGCCATAGCGGTCAAACAGGGCGGCGCCGAAGCTGCGCGGTGAGGCATAGAAGAGGGGCACCGAGGCTTGGCTGGCCGGATCGAAGGTCAGAATCAAGCCGGCGGAGACCAGCAACAGCAAAAACAGCAGTAGCGCCGGTGCCCACTGTCCGCGACTCAAGGCAGGCCTTTGCGAGTCGGGGCTAAGCTCCAGAGTCATGATAACGAATAGAAACAGTACCATGATCGCGCCGGCATAGACGATCACCTCCCAGGCGGCGATGAGCGGCGCGCCAAGCAGGTAGAACATCAGCGCCAGAGCGAAAAAGGCATTGATGAGAAAGATGACTGCATGCACCGGGCTTCTGCGGGTGATGCAGAGCAGGGTCGCCAGCAGGGCAGTCGCAGCTAGCAGATAAAAAAGTAGGCTTGCCATAGTTACTTCCTCGCTCAGGGCAAGTTGGTTTTGATGTTGACCGGTGGAAGTTCGTCGTCGTTTCCACCCCGGGGAGCAGCAACACCGATGCCGCTATGGCGGTAAAAGTGGTAGTTGGGGTCTTTGCCGCCGTGATCGACGAGCAGGTCCTCTTTTTCCCAGACCAGTTTCAGGGGGTCGCGATTGCCCAGTTCGTATTCGGGGCTCATTTGGATAGCCATAGTCGGGCAGGCTTCGGCACAGAGTCCGCAATAGATACAACGGGCAAAGTTGATGCGAAACCAGGCTGCCTGGCGGCGACCGTCCTCCCGCTCGGCGGCCTGCATAGAGATGCAGTCGACGGGGCAGGCGGCGCTGCACAGATGACAGGCCACACAGCGCTCCTCACCTTCCGGATCGCGGGTCAGAATCATCCGCGCTCGGTAGCGGGGTGGCGGAGTGCGTTTCTGCTCCGGATAGGAGATGGTTACCGGTCGCTTGAACAGATAGCGCAGGGTGACCCAGAAGGGTTGAAAGGTGCCTTTGATATCTCGCCAAAGGTTCATGATGCTCCTCCCAGCCAGAGCAGCACACCGCCCGTGACTAGCAGATTGACCAGGGCCAGTGGTACCAGTATTTTCCAGCCGAAGGCCATCAATTGATCGTAGCGCAAACGTGGCAAGGTACCGCGGATCCAGATGAAGACAAAGGCCACGGCCAGTACCTTGCCCAGAAACCAGACAATGGGCGGCAACAAGGGACCGTGCCAGCCACCGAGGAACAGGCTGGTGATAATAGCGCCGAGGACCACTAGGTTAAGGTATTCGCCGACGAAAAACAGGCCGAAGCGCATGCCGGAATACTCGGTGTGATAGCCCGCCACTAATTCATTCTCTGCTTCGGGAAGGTCGAAGGGAGTGCGCTTCGACTCGGCTAGGGCACTGATGAAGAAGATGCCGAAGGCCACAGGGTTGCACAGGGCAAAGGGCAGTGATGCTTGAGCCTGCACGATCTCTGTCAGGGAGAAGGAGCGGGCCATGAGAATCACCGGCACAATGGACAGGCCCATGGCCAGCTCGTAGGAGAGCATCTGGCCCATGGCGCGCAGGGCGCCGAGCAAGGCGTATTTAGAATTGGAGGCCCAGCCGCCGAGAGCGACACCGTACACCGCCAGGGAGGAGAGGCCGAAAAAGTAGAGGATGCCGACATTGAGGTCGCAGACCACCATCGGTAGCTGCCGGCCGAATATTTCCAAGGGGGGCGCGAAGGGGACCACGGCAAAGGCCAGCAGGGCAGTGACTGCTGCCAGGCCTGGCGCCAGCATAAATAGCCATTTATCGGCCTGCGCCGGAATAAAATCTTCTTTGGTGAGCAGTTTGATTAGATCCGCTAGGGGCTGCAGCATACCGCCGAACCCGACCCGGTTGGGTCCGTAGCGGCGCTGCATGCGGCCCAAAATTTTGCGTTCGGCGAGCACCAGGTAGGCGGCCATGGACAGCAGAACGGCGAGGACCATGCCGAGTTTAATCAGTATTAGTAGCCCGGTGAGCAAAAGATCATTCATGGTGCGCTCACTTTCTCCACCCGGCAGGGTTGGGACGGTTGGCCGGGATAGAAGCTCTCCAGTTCGGTTCGGCGCAGGCGCGGTACGATGACGATCCCCGCCGCCATGCGGTCGCTGAGTTGGGCCGGCAGGGTCAGTTGGATTTCGCCAGCGCTAAGCCGTACCAGGTCGTCAGCGGCGATGCCCAGGCGGTCCGCGTCGAGCTCATGCAGCAGCAGGTAGGGTTGCGGCCGGACCGGATCAAGGGGCGCCGAATGGGCGCTCAAGAGTTCGGAACCGTAGAGGGTTTCACACACCAGCAGCTGGAGAGCATCGACCTGGTCGGTCCTTCGTGCCTGAGGTTGGGCCAGCGGTTTATCTGCGGATTGAATCAGTTGTCCAGAACCTTCGGCCAGCAAATCCGGTAGGCCGGCCAGGCGTGGTTCTTGGGTTGCCAGATCCCGTTGGATCTTGGCGAGGTCAACGGGTAAGTCGCAGAGTTCGGCCAGCACCGCCCAGGCTTGGCAAGGCAAAGCGCCGGGGGTAGTCGTTGAGAAGCTCCGGGGCGGATGATTGCCCTGGCCAGTGATGCGTAGGGGCTCCCCTGGACTGAAGGCTGGGGTGAAGGCCAGCATCCGACCTTCGTTGTTGATCAGGGTGCCGGCCCCTTCGGCCAGGGCCGTGGTTGGCAACAGCAGGTCGGCCTTTGCAGCGATCAGGCTGGGCAGATGGTCGAGGACGACCAGAAAATTTAGCTGCTCTAAACCTTGAAGCAAATGCTGCCGGTCGGGGCAGTCGGTCAGGGGGTCGGCTTCCAGGCAAAGTAGGGCTTTGATCCGCCCAGAGGCCATATCTGCCAGCAATTGTTCGAAGTCCGGGCCGTCAGCGGCTAGCAGGGCGGCGCCAAAGCTGTTGGCTTCCGGCAGCAAGACCATCGCCAGACAGGGGCGTTCCTCACGGTTTAACTTTTGCGCTGCGGCCAGTAGGGCAGTATTGCCTTCGGCGCCGAGCAGGTCGCCTCCGCCGATTAATACAGGGCGCTGAGCCTGCTGCAGAGCCTCTGCCAAAGGCTGTAGTTTGATCGGCAGAGTCTCGCCTTGAAAGAGTGCGCTGAGCAACTGAAGCAGCTCTTGTGGCTGGCAGGCTAGATATTCTGCGCTGCAGGGCAGTTCAACCGGCCTTGGGTCGCAGATCATCACCCGGGCTCCTTTGCGAACCGCCTGACGAATGGCCAAAGCGAGCATAGGACCTTCGGCCAGCGGATCGGCACCCGTTAGCAGTATCAGGTCGCTGTTGCGCACATCGGCCAGACTGGCACTTAGCTCTGTGGGCAGGGTGGTTGCAACGCGAGCGGCTCGATCACGACCGGCATGACTGCCGTAAACGGGGGCGGCGCTGCCGAGCTGTTCGCTCAGGCGCTGCAATAGATAGTTGGCTTCTAGGCTGGCCCGGCCGGAACCGAGCAGGGCGATGGAATCGCTACCGTGGCACTCGATTAGTTTTTTCAGGCGCTGTAGCAGAGTCTCAAGGGCCTCGCTCCACGGAATTTCTTCGCCGTGCAACAGGGGTGTGCGTGGGCGGTCGAGGTGGTTGACGTAGTCGTAGCCGAAGCGACCCCGATCGCAGATAAAGCAGCCGTTGACCTCGGGGTTGTTGCCGGAGCGAACGCGTTGCAATTCACGAAAGCGAGCACCGGGGATCGTCGCGCAGCCGAGGGAACAGTGAGGGCAGACCGAGGGGGCTTCCTGCAAGTCCCAGAAGCGCGAAGTAAAGCGGTAGGGCTTATTGGTCAGCACTCCCGTTGGGCAGAGGTCGATCAGGTTGCCGGCAAAGGGGCTCTCCAGAGGCCCGTCCTGAAAGCGGCCGAAATAGAGGCGCTGGTTGGAGCCGAGCACGCCGTAATCGGTGCCTCCGCAGTAATCCTGATAGGTGCGAACGCAACGGTAACATTGAATGCAGCGATTCATCTCATGATGGATGAAAGGCCCCAGGTCCTGGTTTAGGTAAGTGCGCTTTTTGCCCGTGTAACGCCGTACGCTGTGTCCGCTGGCTACGGTCATGTCCTGCAACTGGCATTCGCCGCCTTCGTCGCAGACCGGGCAGTCGTGGGGGTGGTTAAGCATCAACCACTCGATGACTTGGCCACGATAAGCGACGGCCTCGGGGGCCTCCGTCGATACGACCATGCCGTCTTTGGCTTCGACCATACACGACATCTGCATGCCCTTGACCGGACCGTCGATAAATAGCATGGCGCACAGCCGGCAGGCACCGACGGCACCAAGGGCCTCATGGTAGCAGAAGTGGGGCACGACGATGCCGAGCTGTTGGGCAGCCTCCAGGACGTTGGTCCCTTCAGGCACGGTCACGCTCTGGTTGTCGATGATCAGAGTCGGCATGGCGTTCAGGATTCCTTTAACGAGCTGTGGCGGGGCAAGGGGCAACGACCTTTTTTAACGTGATCGAGCACTTCTTCCTCAAAATGGCGTAGCAGGCCGTCGACGGGGCCCATGGCACCGAGAGCCAGAGCGCAGAAAGAACGGCCGTTGATATGTCCCAGAAGTTCACGGAGCATGGCGACATCGTCGACAGTGCCCTGGCCGCTTTCGATTTTTTCCAAAACCCAGCAGACCATCGGCAGGCCGTCCCGGCAGGGGGTGCACCAGCCGCAACTTTCTCGGGCGAAAAAGCGCATTAGATTGAGTGTTGCCGCTACCATGCAGGTCTGGTCGTCGAAAACGACTAGGCCGCCGGTGCCGAGACGGGTCTTGACCGCCTCTAACGGGACGTAATCCATGGCCACGTCTAAGTGGGCCGCGGTCAGGTAAGGGGTCGAGGCGCCACCGGGTAGGCAGGCCTTGAATTTACGCCCTTGCCAGACTCCGCCGCCATGCTGCTCCACCAATTCGCCGATGGTTGTGCCCATGGGCAGTTCCACGCAGCCGGGGTTATTGAGGTGACCGGCCAAGCCGTAGAGCTTGGTGCCGGCGCCCTCTTCGGTGAGAGCGAGGTCGGAAAACCACTGGGCGCCGCCGTTGATAATGTGGGGGATGTTGGCCAGGGTCTCAATATTGTTGAGGACCGTTGGGCTGGCGAACAGGCCCTTAATGGCGGGAAAGGGCGGCTTGGAGCGGGGGTTAGGTCGCTTGCCCTCCAGCCCGTTGAGCAGGGCGGTTTCCTCGCCGCAGATGTAACGACCGGCGCTGCGGTGGACATGCAGTTCAAAGGAAAAGTCGCTGCCGAGGATGTTACGACCCAAGAGCCCTGCCTGTTTGGCTTCGGCAATGGCCCGCTG
>JAIOSZ010000281.1 GCA_021107335.1 Desulfuromonadaceae bacterium
CATAAATCCCGCAATCGGCAAGCCATGACCTGATGGCCATTTTTGCCCTCATCCTTCTGACGATACTGTACAATCCCAACACCATTTTGCAGGGCAATACTTACCCGCTCAAACAAATCGGGGCAGGGTTCCGTTAACAAGTAAAGATCCGAAATGCGTCTGCGTCCCATGCGCTGCTCCCTTATCACCTTATCTTCTCTATCCCCACAGGCACAAATCAGCCCCGGAGTGATCGATTCGCACAGGTTCAGCATGCCCCCACGCGGATAGAGGGGTACCATATCCGTATCCGAGGTCATCCCGGTTACCCTCAAACGGCTTCACAGTCCAAAAAAGACCGGTCCCAGTCTTTCCAAACCGGATCGTAGCCCTTGGCGCGGAGCATAGCGCAGACCTGCTCAGCGTCGCGGTCATCGTCGATAGCGAATTGCTCACTACCATCCCCACTCTCGCCGTAACCGCCGGGAGCAGTGCTGGAGCCGGCGCTCAGCTGGGTGATACCCAAGGGCAGCAGGTGATCTCGCAAGCTGGCGCTCTCACGGGTGGACAACACCAAACCGGCATCGGGAATCAATAGGCGCAGGGCACAGATTAATTGAGCCAAGGCCGCGTCAGAAACGGGCGCCTGAGGCTTAAACCCACCTCCGGCCGGACGCATTCGGGGAAAAGACACATTTACTCGAGTACGCCACCAGCGGCGGGCCATATGCCGGGCGTGCATACCGACCAGAAAACCCTCGATACGCCAATCACTCAGGCCCAGTAGCGTTCCGACGCCGATGGAGCGCAGCCCAGCAGCACCACCACGGTCAGGGGTCGTCAGACGCCAGTCGAAATCCCGCTTGGGACCGAAGGGGTGTAACTCCGCATAGAGACTGCGATCATACGTCTCCTGATAGACGGTAAGGTTATCAACCCCGGCGGCAACCATCTGTCGATAACCAGCTTCACCCATGGGATAGACTTCGATACTGATCGAAGAAAAATGCGGCCGCAGGCGCCTGACCATGGCGGCAAGCAGATCATTGTCTACGGCACCGGGGGCCTCTCCGGTCAGCAACTGCACATGACGAAAACCACGCTGCCGCAGTATTAGAGCTTCGGCTTCAACCTCATCGAGAGTCAGGGTACGCCGTTTAACTTTATTGGTGGCATTAAAACCGCAATACAGGCAACCGTTACAGCATTCATTCGATAAGTAAAGAGGGGCATAGAGCTGGACGATATTGCCAAAACGCTGCCGGGTCAAACGGTGGGCCTGCTGAGCTAACGGCTCAAGATAAGCAGCAGCAGCCGGCGATAGCAAAGCCATGAAATCGGCGCGAGACAACCGTTCAGCCGTAAGAGCCCGCTCCACCTCGGCGGGACCGCAGCTGTCTATCCCCTCGGCAAGCCCTTGACGATAGTAGCCATTGAATTCATCAAGAAAATTCATGACTCGTCCCGCAAAAAACCGGTCAGAGGGCTGGAGGCATCAGCCTGCTGACGGACCACTCCCAGCCCAGCCAAATAGGCTTCGCGACCAGCCTCCACTCCCTTAGCAAAGGCAGCAGCCATGCGGGCAGGTTCGGCAGCGACAGCCAGGGCGGTATTGACCAGCACCGCGTCAGCACCCATCTCCATGGCCTCGGCGGCATGAGACGGCGCGCCGAGTCCGGCGTCGACCACCACCGGAACGATGGCCTGCTCGATGATGATGGCGATGCTGTCTCGAGTGCGCACTCCCTTGTTGGTGCCGATAGGCGCGCCCAGGGGCATGACCGTAGCGACACCAGCTTCCTGAAGGTGCTTGGCCAACACCGGATCGGCGTTGATATAGGGCAGCACCACAAAGCCCTCCTTGACCAAAATCTCCGCCGCCTTGAGGGTTTCAATGGGGTCGGGCAACAGGTAGTAGGGGTCGGGAGTCACTTCCAGCTTGATCCAGGGCTCACAACCTGCGGCCCGCGCCAGCCGAGCCAGGCGTACCGCTTCTTCGGCATCTCTAGCCCCGCTGGTGTTGGGCAGAAGCAGATACTTGTTCCGGTCGATATGAGCCAGCAAGTCGTCCTCGGGACGGTCGATATCGACCCGACGCAAGGCGACGGTGACGATATCGCTAGCCGACGACTCCAGGGCAGCAGCCATTAACTGGTGGGAGGCGAATTTACCGGTGCCTACCATCAATCGGGAAGAAAAGGAACGTCCGGCTATTATCAGTTTATCCATAGGATCCTCGGTATAAATAGGAAAGCTGCTCAACCACCACCGACAAAACAGACGAGCTCCAGCCTGTCATTACAATTCAGCTCGGTAGTATCAAAACGAGCAAGGGGCGCAATGCTCCCATTCAGCTCGACGGCCACCTTGGACGGGTTAAAATCAAGATGATGCAGCAGACTGGCAACACTCGCCGGCATTGCTATTGCCAGGGGTTTACCATTTACCGTCAATTGGGACATTGAAACCTCCATCAGCTATTTTCGCCGCAAACGGCCCCATTTTGCAGACTGCGGGTTATTTTCATCGAACAAAAATCTGGACCGCACATGGTGCAATACTGCTCCGTGTCTTCGACATCCTCTGGCAACAGCGCCTTGCGAATCCCCATAGCTCGTTCTGGATCGAGGCCCAGGGCGAACTGGTCCTGCCAGCGGAATTCGTAACGCGCCCTTGACAGGGCGTTGTCCCGCGCCTGTGCCCCGGGATGTCCCTTGGCCAAGTCCGCTGCATGGGCGGCGATCTTGTGCGCCACGATTCCTTCCCGCACATCTTCTTTGTCCGGCAGCCCTAGATGCTCCTTGGGGGTGACGTAACAGAGCATGGCTGTGCCGCACCAGGCCATCATGGCGCCACCGATGGCCGAGGTAATATGATCGTAGCCGGGAGCGACATCGGTCACCAGGGGTCCAAGGGTGTAAAAAGGCGCCTCATGGCAATACTTGAGCTGCAACTCCATATTCTCTTGAATCAGATGCAGAGGCACATGACCGGGTCCTTCAATCATCACCTGAACATCGTGACGCCAGGCTATTTCCGTCAGTTCACCCAGGGTTTTCAGTTCGGCAATCTGCGCTTCATCGTTGGCATCAAAAATCGATCCAGGGCGCAGACCGTCCCCCAGAGAGAAGGTCACATCGTAGGCCTTGGCAATCTCGCAGATGTCCTCGAAGTGGGTATAGAGGAAGCTTTCTTGACCATGAGCCTGGCACCACTTGGTCATGATCGAACCACCTCGGGAGACGATCCCTGTGAGACGGCGCTGAGCGGCTTCAAGCAAATTGGCCCGCACACCGGCATGAATGGTGAAATAATCGACCCCTTGCTCGGCCTGTTCGATGAGGGTGTCGCGGAAGATCTCCCAACTCAGGTCCTCAGCCTTGCCGCCGACCTTTTCCTGTGCCTGATAGAGAGGCACCGTGCCGATAGGGACCGGGCTATTACGGATAATCCATTCACGGGTTTCGTGGATATCATCCCCGGTGGAAAGATCCATGACCGTATCGCCCCCCCAGCGAATAGCCCAGATCATCTTTTCCACTTCTTCATCGATGGAAGATGATAGAGCTGAGTTACCGATATTAGCGTTGATTTTTACCAGAAAGTTACGACCGATAATCATCGGCTCGCTTTCGGGGTGATTAATGTTGCAGGGAATCACTGCCCGTCCAGCGGCCACCTCGTCGCGCACGAACTCGGGGGTTATCGTCTCAGGTATTTTA
>JAIOSZ010000096.1 GCA_021107335.1 Desulfuromonadaceae bacterium
AATAATGGTAACTTTCGATTTATAAAAATAGATAGGTTTCTCCGGTGTTGACGCTGATTGCAAGCGGATCGGAAACCTGAACTACAACTTCGCCGGACCCGGTCGTCAGCCCCCTGTGACCGTTACGGATAGCAAGTCAGCAACGGCGACGCGTACTATAGCGGCTCTGCATTGACGTTGTGGGAGGTTAAAACCCAGTAAAACATAGGTCCCAAGCTTGCAAATGATATGAACCCGTGGCTTCAATACCGAAATTTGGGAAGGGAGCGCGCCACAATGAACCCGCCGTCGCTTTGGAATACTCCAACGGTCCTTGCTTTCTCCTGGCTGACAATGTGTTGCCCCACGCAGTGGTAGCCATTTTTTGCCTACTTTTTGTTGGCTTGGACAAAAAGTAGGGCGTCTGGCGGGACGCGCCCCGCCGGTTTTAAAGTGGGGTTTCCATAAGAGTGAAAGATCTATTGAACTTTGTTTTTATTGGATACTGAGAAAATAATCCTTTTTCTTTGTGCTGCAGGGCTGTATTTCATCAGTTCGGTGAGCTAGAATAATTCGTCAGTTTCAGCTTTCTTCTATTCAACGGCGCCGGCTGTTGCCGCCCTTGGAGCCATTGCATGTCCCGCAAACTTCTGGATAACGCTCGCCAGCGCCTGGCCGCCGAGGAAGGGCCCCCTGCCCATTCTTGGGGCGGTCGTCTAAGCGTGGCTCTGATCTTCCCCAACACCTACCATCAAGCCATGAGCAA
This sequence comes from Desulfuromonadaceae bacterium, assembly GCA_021107335.1. Lineage (GTDB taxonomy): Bacteria > Desulfobacterota > Desulfuromonadia > Desulfuromonadales > Syntrophotaleaceae > Syntrophotalea_A. The sequence continues at coordinate 746 of JAIOSZ010000096.1, forward strand.
CCTCGGCTTTCAGTGGGTGCATCACGCCCTGAACAGTCGGCCCGATTGTCTTTGCGAACGCTTCTTTCTTCCTGATCCTGCAGAGCTGGCCGAACATCGCAAGACCGGCTATCCCCTTTTTTCCCTTGAGTCTGAGCGGCCCCTGACCGATTTTGATCTGATCGCCTTTTCCATCTCCTTTGAAAACGATTATCTGCATCTGCCGTTGCTTTTTGAGCTGGCCCGCATCCCCCTGTGGGCTGCCGAGCGGGGCATCGATTTTCCCTTGGTGTTATGCGGCGGGGTCTGCGCCTTTCTCAACCCTGAGCCGCTGGCCGAGATCATGGATCTATTCGCGGTCGGCGAAGGCGAGAAACTATTGCCCGGATTGATCGACACCCTGCAGGGAAATAGCGGTGACCGCGATCGGCAACTCGATGAACTGTGCTGCCAACCCGGCATCTATGTGCCTTCCCGCTATTCCATCGACTATCACGACGACGGCACCTTGAAGGCTTGTGCGCCTATCCCCCCGGCACCGACCCAAGTTCGGCGTCAGTGGCTGGGGCGTCTTGACGATTCGCAGAGTCGTACCTTTATCCATACGGCTGAAACGGCCTTCGGCGACATGTCGTTGGTGGAGATTTCCCGCGGTTGTGGCCGCGGCTGTCGTTTTTGCGCCGCAGGCTATATCTATCTGCCTCCCCGGGAACGGAGCGCCGAAGCCCTGTCTGGTCAGTTTGCCGAAGGCCTCTGCCACCGGCCACGGATTGGTCTGGTCAGCGCAGCAGTTTCCGACCACAGCGCCATTGACGATTTGCAACAACAGATTCAAGAGGCCGGCGGCCAGATATCGGTAGCCAGCCTGCGCATCGATTCACTCACCGCTGGCGAGGTCGCGGCTCTTAAGGATTCGGGACACCGTACTGTGGCCTTGGCCCCTGAAGCGGGCAGCCAGCGGCTGCGGGATTTCATCAACAAGGGGTTCGATGAAGAACAGATTCTGGCTGCGGTGCAGTTGGTGGCGGGAGGCGGCATTCCCAACCTCAAGCTCTACTTTCTGCTCGGCTTGCCCACCGAGTGCGACGCCGATCTCGAGGAAATGCTGGCTTTGACCGAAAAGATTCGCAACCTCTGGTTGGCCGAAGGGAAAAAACGAGGTCGCCTCGGCCAATTGACCCTGTCCATCAACCCCTTTATCCCTAAGCCTTTCACGCCGCTGCAGTGGGCCGCTATGGCCTCTCAGCCCGAATTGAAAAAGCGCTTTCGTACCATTCGTTCTGCCATAGGCCGATTGCCTAACACCGAGGTGTTTTTCGAATCGCTGCGTGCCTCCGAATTGCAAGCTTTTCTGGCGCGGGGTGATCGGCGCACTGGTCGCACTTTGCCGGCCCTGGCTGCCGGAGATAATCTGCGTAAGGCCTGCAAGCAGGTTGGGCTTGATGCGGCCTTCTATGTGTCCCGCGAGCGGGGCATGGAAGAGCTTTTCCCCTGGGAGGTTATCGACAGCGGCGTTGACCGAGATTATCTGTGGCAGGAGTATCAACGGGCCGCAGAAGGAGAACTGACATCCCCCTGTGCATCGGGTTGTCAGCGCTGCGGTGTCTGCCAGAATGACATGGGGTCGCTTGACAGAGAAGGTTAATGCGGGTAGATTTAATATCTAACCAGATCAATCATATTAACCGCTTGCCGGTTTTGTTATTCGGAGCCGGTTCCCGCAGCTTAAATCCCAAGGAGATAAACCATGACCAAGGAACGCACCGGCATTGTCACCATTCACGGCAATCCACTGACACTGCTCGGACCTGAGATATCCGTTGGTGATCAAGCTCCCTCTTTCACCTTGGTCGATAACGATCTTAAGCCCGTGACCCTCGCCGACTCTAAAGGCAAGGTGCGCTTGATTACCGTGGTTCCTTCCCTCGACACGCCGGTATGTGACACCATGACCCGCCGCTTTAACGAAGAGGCCACAGGCCTATCTGAAGACGTGGTGGTCTACACGGTCAGCGTCGATCTTCCCTTTGCCCAGAAACGCTGGTGCGGTGCTGCCGGAATTGAGGGTGTTCAGACCCTTTCTGATTATCAGGAACTGGATTTTGGGCTTAATTACGGTCTGTTGACCAAAGAGCTCAAGCTGTTGGCTCGGGCGGTACTGGTGATCAATCGCGCCGGTAAGGTCGTCTATTATCAGCTGGTCAACGAGGTGGTCGATGAGCCGGATTACGCTGCGGCGCTGGAAGCAGTTAAGGCGCTCCTCTAACAGGACAAAGCTTAAACGAGGGCTGTTGATATAATGGCCTCAGAGATCCATATGTTACAGAGCCCCATGGTCGCAACCGACAAGGGGTTCACTTAACGTGTTGATTCTTTCGGCTAGGCCCTTACACTATGCGGTGTAGGGGCCTTTTTCTTGGGCGGAAAATTTTCAGGTAGTCATCATCCGAGGGCAAGGT
>JAIOSZ010000035.1 GCA_021107335.1 Desulfuromonadaceae bacterium
CGCAGCAGATAGTCTTCCAGCCAGTTGATGGATTCGATGTCGAGATGGTTAGTCGGCTCGTCCAGCAACAGAATATCCGGTTGGCTCACCAGCGCACGAGCCAGCAGCACCCGACGCTTCACGCCACCGGACAGACTATCAATCTGCGCCTCAGGGTCGAGCTTAAGACGGGTCAGGACCTGCTCCACGCCCTGCAAGCGTTGCCAGCCACCGGCCTGCTCGATCTGCTGTTGCAACTCCAGCATCTCGGCCAGGCCAGCGTCGTTGCCGGTCTCGGCCGCCAGCTGAGTGAGATACTGACAGCGGGCAATCTGCTCACCCACCGAACCGAGACCGGGTAGCACCGTCTCCAGCACCGTACCTGTCAGCTCCGGTGGCACCTCCTGAGGCAACCGTGCTACCGTTATTCCCTGACGCCGCTCAACAGCACCAGCATCGGGCTTCAGCTCTTCGGCCACCAGGCCAAGAAGGGTCGACTTGCCCGCGCCGTTGCGGCCCAGCAAACAGATACGCTCACCTCGGCTGATCTGCAGATCGACTCCGTTAAGGAGCGGCGGACCGCCAAAGGCAAGATGTATATCACGCAGATTGAGCAACACCATGAGGCAACGTTCCTTTCGAAGCGGCACAAAGCGCAAAAAGCTTGTGCAGCATTAATTACATGAACTCAAGCACCGATTATGGCAAAAGATTGGCTTTGCCGATAGAGCAATCCTTGACAGAGGGGAGAATATCATCAAAAGTTACAGCAGAGATAGTTTTCGGCTGCCCACTGACCTGGAGTTTCCATGAATCGCACCCTTTCTCTACGCCCTCTGCTTATCACCCTCGGCCTACTTCTGTTGCTGTCGCTGGCGGGCTGCCGTGATCGGACACCCCGCCTGACCTCTCTGGATCCAAACGCTGTGATCCTGGCCTTTGGCGATAGCTTGACTTCCGGTTACGGTGCCAGCAGCACCGCCAGCTATCCAGCGGTACTAGAGAGCCTTACCGGCTACCGGACCGTCAACGCAGGCCGACCCGGGGAACTCAGCGCCGAAGGCCTGAAGCGCCTGCCGAACCTGCTGCAACGCTATCAACCCGACTTAGTGATTCTCTGCCACGGCGGCAACGATCTGCTACGCCGACATGATCCCGCGCTAACGGCCACAAACCTGCGTCGCATGATCGAGGCGGTACAGGGCAGCGAGGCTGAAGTGGTATTACTCGGGGTACCGCAACCCGGCCTCTGGCTTCGGGCGGCCCCCTTTTACCAAGAGATCGCCGACGAATTCCACATCCCCTGCAATAGCGACATCCTGGCGGAGATTCTTTCCAATAAAGAGTTGAAGAGCGACACCATCCACCCCAATGCCGCCGGCTATCGGCAACTTGCCGAAACCCTGGCTCAGCTCATTGGCAGGACTGAGCATAACTGATCTTCAGCGCTCCATTTTTGAAATCGTACCGCAACCAACTGGCCAAAATGGAACTGAATGTACCGTTCGCTGGCAGGAGGCTTGCCATTACGGATCAAGACACCAAAAAAGACAAATTTGCTGGCTAAAGTGGCCGGTTTTTTATATGATGACAACGTTTAATCGATTATGTCCCTTATCTTTTCATGCCCGGGCCGGGGGCTTGGGCCCCCGTCGCTGAAACCGTTATTCTGCCGCCTGTACGATCTGGCAGGATGCTTTTTTCGGCCTTGCCTCCGCGCATGAATTTTATTTTTGAACGTGTAAAGGAGTTTATGATGAAGATTCTAGTAACCGAAAAACTGGCCAAAGAGGGTCTGCTGATCCTTGAAAAAGAGACCCAGGCAGAGCTCGATGTCAAACTGGGTATGAGCCGCGAGGAACTGCTCTCGGTCATCGGCGATTACGAAGGTATTGTCATTCGCAGCGCCACCAAGGCCGACCGTGAACTGCTTGAAGCCGGCAAGAACCTTAAAGTCGTCGCCCGCGCCGGCGTCGGCCTCGACAACGTCGATGTCAAAGCCGCCAGCGAGCGAGGCATTATCGTCTGTAACGCCCCCTTCGGCAACGTCAACAGCGTTATCGAGCATACCATGGCGCTGATCCTTACCTGCTGCCGCAAACTGATTCCCGCCGACGCCAGCCTCAAATCGGGCTCCTGGGATCGCAGCTCCTTCAAGGCTAGCGAACTGCAAAACAAGGTCGCCGGGGTTATCGGCCTGAGCAAAATTGGCGGCGGCGTCGCCACCCGTCTCAAGGCCTTTGGCTGCGATGTCATTGGCGCTGACCCCTTTATCTCTGAACAACGGGCCGAGGACCTCGGCGTGCGGCTGGTCACCCTGGACGAACTGATCCAAACCGCCGACATCATCACCGTTCACGTGCCCCTTACCGACGGCACCCGCAACCTGATCAGCACCGAGCAACTGGCGGCAATGAAGGATGGCGTCTCGATCTTCAACACCGCCCGTGGCGGCGTTATCGACGAGGCAGCCCTGTTTGAAGCCCTGCAGAGCGGCAAGGTGGCCAATGCCGGCATCGATGTCTGGAGCGAAGAGCCGCCCAAGAGCGACATGATCAAGCAGTTGATCGGCCACGAGCGGGTACTGTCCATTCCTCACCTGGCGGCCTCCAGCATGGAAGCACAGATCAACGTCGCCATCGACGTAGCCAAAGACATGGTCCGTTACATCAACGAACAGCCCCTGACCTACGCCGCCAACATTCCCCGTTTCGACAGCGCCGAGATGGACCAGATGCGCCCCTTCCTCAATCTGGTCAACATCATGGCCGAGTTCGTCGCCCAACTGGCAGACTCCAACCTCAACAAGGTCACCTTCAGCTATCAGGGCAAAGTGGCAAATTGCGACTGCAACCCCCTGACCGTCTGTGGTTTGGCCGCGCTGCTCAACAACAATGTCGAGCAGGACGTCAACATGGTCAACGCCGCATTGATCGCCGAAGACATGGGCGTGGCCGTCGAAGAGGTCCTGAACAGCGATTCCGATAGCTTCTCCAGCTCGGTAACGATCTGCATCGAAGGTCCCAACCTGCGTCGCTCCATCACCGGCACCCATTTCGAAGGCCAGCCGCGTATTGTGCAGCTGCGCGACTACCGGGTCGATTTTGTCCCCGAGGAGCACATGTTGCTCACCACCTACCTCGACCGTCCCGGCATGATCGGTAAGATCGGCCAGGTCATGGGCGAGCACGACATCAACATCGCTTCCATGAACCTCGGTCGCCAGGAAAAGCAGGGTGAAGCGATGGTCATTTTGTCTCTCGATTCGGCAGTCCCCGCCAACGTTATCGAGGAAATTGGCCAGACCGTCGAGTCCAACTTCATCAAGTACCTGCACCTGGTGAAAGCCAAGGCTGAGTAAGAACGTTCTTCTGTCCGTGCCGCTGACCGGATTAAACCGGTCAGCGGCACGCTTACTGAGGACAAAGCCATGATCGTAGGGGTTCCCAAAGAGATCAAAGAGCGCGAATATCGAGTCGGCATAACTCCGGCCGGGGCGCGTACCTTGATCGAAGACGGCCATCAGGTGTTGATCGAAAAGGGGGCTGGACTTGGCAGCGGCCTGACCGATGACCAATACCGGGCCGCGGGAGCCCAACTGGAGCCTTCCGCCTCCCGCGTCTACCAACAGGCCGAACTGATCGTCAAGGTCAAAGAGCCTCTCACCGAAGAGTTGGCACTGCTTCAGCCGGAGCAGAGCCTGTTTACCTTTCTGCATCTGGCCGCAGAGCCAGAACTGGCCGCCCGGTTGCTCGAACGACGCATCACAGGCATCGCCTACGAAACGGTGCAGCAAGACGATGGCACCCTGCCCCTGTTGCAGCCCATGAGCGAAGTCGCCGGACGTATGTCGATCCAGGTTGGCGCTCATTTTCTGCAAAAAGAGCATGGCGGCAAGGGAGTACTGCTCGCCGGGGCACCGGGAGTGCGACCGGGCCGGGTAGTCGTGCTCGGTGCCGGTACCGTGGGCAGTAACGCCGTGCGCATTGCTGTCGGCATGGGTGCGGATGTGACCGTACTCGACATCGACCCCTCCCGCCTGGCCCTGCTGGACGACCATTACGGCAATCATATCCTGACCCTCATCTCTAATTCCCAGAACATCGAGGATGAAGTCAGCCGTGCCGATCTACTGATCGGAGCGGTTCTGGTTACTGGTGGCCGCGCACCGCAGCTGGTCACAGAACAGCTGGTGGCACAGATGAATCCCGGCAGTGTCATTATCGATGTAGCGGTCGACCAAGGCGGCTGCATCGCCACCACCCGGCCGACCAGTCACGACACACCGATACATCTACTGCATGGCGTGCTGCATTACGGCGTAGCCAACATGCCGGGCGCAGTGAGCCAAACCAGCACCTTTGCCCTCACCAACAGCACCCTGCCCTATATTCAACAACTGGCTCGCCACGGCGTGCCATCGGCGCTACATACCGACACCGCACTCGGGCGCGGCCTCAATACCTATGCGGGGCAAATAAGACATCAACAGGTCGCCCAAGCGTTGAACCTGCCCTATTCGGCGTCACCTTGAGTGATGGGGCACTGCATCCAAAGACCTCCCCTGCCCTTATCTGAAACACCCTCGGCACAATCCTGACTATTCATCACAGAGCACAAAAAGAATCCTCAAATATCCAAACTTTAGATATTGATCCTTCTTCGTGAGCCTCGCAGGCTAGCTGAAGACACTTTTAATTTCAGTGCAGAATACAGACAGAAATGTTTATTTTTTGGATTTACCAAACAGATCGAGCTGATCGAAACGATAGGTTTCGATATCGAAGGGGCGGGGCAGATAACGGGGGCAACTGATCAGCAGAGTCCCGACCGGCTGACGGCAGGACCGGACGCACTTGGCGCACAGTCGATTGTAAGGTTGTTTTGCTGCGTGCTTAGCCAAGGGTACCTCCAGCAGAAATTCGAGCTTATTGTAGCAGGCCCTGGTAAAGGCGACAAGCATCAGCATTTCATTATTGTCAAATTTTAGCTACTCAAGGGTTGACAACCTCGGAGCAATTCGCTATCTTCACCTGGTTGACGCGGGGTGGAGCAGTTCGGTAGCTCGTCGGGCTCATAACCCGAAGGTCGCAGGTTCAAATCCTGCCCCCGCTACCAAAATAAATCAGGGACCAGCCAAAAGGCTGGTCCTTTTTTGTTTGTGCCTGTACGCTAAACCATTCTCTCTCCAAATCTCGCAAAACAAAGAGCACTATGAACAAACACGAGCGAGCTAAAATCAAGGCGACCATCCTGACGCAGATCGAATCGCTGACGGAAGACATTCACCCCCCTGAACGCGCCGCCCAGACGAAACTCAGACTAGAACGTCTCGGCACCGCCCTTAAACGCATTGAGGCTGACAACTACGGTGAATGCTTCAAGTGCGGCACCCCCATTCAAATGAGTCAGCTACTGGCCTTTCCGGAAACCATGCTATGTCTCGGTTGCCTAAACAATCCAA
>JAIOSZ010000337.1 GCA_021107335.1 Desulfuromonadaceae bacterium
CCCGGTCGCATCGTGGTCGGAATCGATGCCAAAGACGGTCTGGTGGCGGTACGGGGTTGGGCTGATGTGACCGAAAAACTGGCCACAGAGCTGGCAAAAGAGATGGAAGGTTACGGTGTTGAGGCCATCATCTATACCGATATCGCCCGCGACGGCATGATGCAGGGGCCGAATATTGAGGCGACCCGCCAACTGGCCGAAGCCATTAGTGTGCCGGTCATCGCTTCCGGCGGGGTTTCGTCTCTCGATGACATCGCCCGCCTGATGACTGTAGAAGCGTCCGGGGTGACCGGGGTGATCACCGGCAAGGCCATTTATACCGGTAGCCTCGATCTGCGCGAGGCGGTGACGCTGACTCGCCGTGAACGTTGATTAAAAAATAGTCTTCACGCCCTTGTAATGGCGATGAACCATTCTTATCTTTGCAGGATAACCAATGCTGAGTAAACGAATCATACCTTGTCTTGACGTTAAGGACGGCCGGGTGGTCAAGGGAGTCCAGTTTGTTGGTCTGCGCGATGCTGGCGATCCGGTGGAGGCGGCCGAGATTTATTGCGCCCAGGGCGCCGACGAATTGACCTTCCTCGATATCACCGCTTCAAGTGACAAGCGTAATATTATTCTCGACGTGGTGTCCCGTACCGCTGAGCGGGTATTCATGCCCCTCACCGTGGGCGGCGGCATTCGCGAGATCGCCGATATCCGCAATCTGCTCAATGCCGGGGCGGATAAGGTCACTATCAACACGGCTGCTGTTTACCGTCCCGAATTTGTTCGCGAGGCCGCCGAGCGGTTTGGCTCTCAATGTATCGTGGTTGCTATCGACGCGCGCCGGGTGCCTGGTTCCGATCCTCAATGCTGGGAGGTCTATACCCACGGTGGTCGCACACCGACGGACATCGATGCCATCGACTGGGCAGAACGCATGCAGGCCTACGGCGCCGGCGAGATCATGCTCACCAGCATGGATTGCGATGGCACCAAGGACGGCTACGACCTGCCTCTGACCCGTAAGGTCAGCGACCGGGTGCAGATTCCGGTTATCGCCTCCGGTGGGGTCGGCAATCTCGAGCATATCCGCGAGGGACTGACCGAAGGCGGGGCCAGTGCCGCGTTGGCGGCGAGTATCTTTCATTTTCGTGAATACACCATCCGCGAGTGCAAAGAATATCTGCTCAAGCGGGGCGTTCCGGCCCGCTTATAGGGGCCCGGGGAGGAACCATGGCTCTTGTGGATCAAGTTCAATTCGATAAGGACGGTCTGGTGCCGGCCGTGGTGCGTGATGCCGCTAGCGGCGCGGTGCTGATGCTGTCGCACCTCAACGCCGAAGCCTTAGCCCAAACGGTCGCCAGCGGTCTGCTGCATCGGTATTCCCGCTCCAAGGGAACGGTTGTCGCGCCCGATGTGGATACACCTGAGGTGGTTTGTGAAGCACGTCTGAGCTGTTCCGGTGACTGTCTGCTACTGTCCATCAAGGTTCAGGATAAGACCCGCGATTGCTTTTCCACCGTGCTCTGGCAGGATCCAAAGGGGATGCCAGCTAACGGGGATATCCTGGATGAAGTCTATCGCATTGTGCAGCAACGGCGCAGTCAGGCTGCCGATAAGTCTTACGTCGCCTCGTTGTTTGCCAAGGGACTCGACAAGATTCTCGGCAAGATCGGTGAAGAAGCGACGGAAACGGCCGTGGCTGGCAAGGGTGGCGATCCTGAAGAAGTGGTCTCCGAAACGGCGGACCTGTTTTTTCACGTGTTGGTGCTGCTCGGCTATTACGATCTGCCTCCGCAGCGTGTCTATAATGAACTGCGCCGCCGCTTCGGGGTCTCTGGACTGACCGAAAAAGCGAGCCGCAGCCAGCAGAGTGACGTCACTCAGTAGGCTGGATTTCGCTGTTTTATTCATTACGAGGGGACCGGTTGTCCGGTCGCCTCTTTGTGCTTTTCCTACCCAGTGAGGATAAACGGGCTGATGAGTCTTAAACAACAATTGACCGATGCCATGAAAGACGCCATGAAGGCCAAGGCTAGCGAACGTCTGAGCACCATTCGACTGATTCGCTCTGCCATCAAAAACCGCGAGATCGACACCCGCGAGGAACTCGGCGATCCGGACGTCATCGCCATTCTTGGTACCCTGGTTAAGCAACGCAAGGAATCGGCTCAGATCTATCGAGACAACCAGCGCCTGGATCTGGCCGGAAAAGAAGAAGCCGAGTTGCTGATCCTGCAGGAGTTCCTGCCCGAACCTCTGAGCGACGAGGAATTGGTGGCCTTGATCGATGAAATCGTTAGCGAACTCGGAGCCACCTCCATGCGCGATATGGGGCCGGTGATGAAGTTGGTTGGCGAGCGAGCCCAAGGCCGCGCTGATGGCAAGAAAGCCAGCGGTATGGTTAAGGCACGGCTGGCCGGTTGACCGAGACACTTTCGGCATAATTATGAATCTATTAGATATCGCTATTCTGCTCTTGCTGGCCTGCTTCATTCTCAAGGGGTTGTTGCGCGGTCTTTTGCGGGAGCTATGCTCCCTCTGCGGACTGTTTGGCGGTCTCTTTTTGGCCGTGCGTTATCATGCTTCCTTGGCGGAGTTATTAATAGAACGCGTTGCCTGGCCAAGCCAGCTGTGTGTGGTGATTGCCTTTGTTGCTCTGCTGTTGCTGACGGTGATTTTTTTGGGTTGCTGGGCTTTGTACTGTCCCGTTTCATCAAGCTGCTGTTCCTCGGTGGTTTCAACCGGGTGGCCGGTGCTTTGTTCGGTTTGGTTCAAGGCGGTCTGTTGCTGACCCTGGTTTTCTACGGCCTGAGTCTCAGTCCTTTGCCGCCGCAAGTTCGTGATTTGTTCAAACAGTCTCAGTTAGCGCCGCCGCTAGTTCGGTTTGGCGATACTCTGCTACATCAGGGCGGCCAAGTGTTGCAGCAACAAACAGTGGCAAGGCCATTAGCTGCCGGCAACACCGTTCAATCGCCAGGGAACCGATGAGTAAAGAAACTCTGCGGGTACTTGAGTACGATAAGGTTCGTAGCCTGCTGGCTCGCTTTACCTCCACCGTACCAGGGCGTGAGTTGGCTCTGGAACTTCAGCCGTTGCCTGAAAAGACAGCAGTTGCCGAGGCCTTGGCCGAGGTAGGTGAGATGTGTCAGTTGCTAGAGCAGGTCGGTCGGCCGCCGGTGGGGGCCTGCTGCGACCTGGTGCCGGCGTTGCGTCAGCTGAGTACCGAGGGGGTCTGGCTACCTGCCGAGCAGTTGCTTGAGGTACAAAGCAGTTTAGATGCGGCTCACGACTGTCGTAAGTATCTGGCCGAACGGCCGCAGTGGCCACTTCTTTCGAGTCTGGCCGACGGTCTGCAACCCTGCGCGGCGTTGCGTCGTGAAATTTCTGAAAGTATCGGCTCGCGAGGAGAGATTCTCGATAGCGCGTCCTTTGAGCTGGGAGATTTACGTTATCAGTTGCGCCGCTTGCGGGAACGGATTCGTAAGATTCTTGAAGAACTGCTGCTGTCCGATCGCTACGAGGGGGTTTTTCAAGACCGGTTGGTGACTGAGCGCAATGGACGTTATGTGGTGCCCGTAAAGGCCGATCACCGTGGCCGGCTCAAAGGTTTCGTTCACGACGAATCATCCAGCGGTCAGACCCTGTTCGTTGAACCGACAGCGGTGCTCGACAAAAACAATGAACTGCAGGCTTTGCAGCGAGCTGAACAGCGGGAGCTGGAACGCATTCTGCGTCGATTGGCAGACGGTGTACGACGCCATAGTGACGCGCTGAGGGACAATCAGCGAGTCCTGGCACGTCTTGATTTACGCGCTGCTGCGGCCCGTTTTTCCCGCTTTAGCGACGGGGCTGCGCCACAGTTAGTGGACAAACCGCTCATCGAACTGAAGGGCGCCCGTCATCCCCTGCTGCTATTTGAGGCTGATGGAACCCCGGTCCCAGATCAGGCGGTAGCCATCGATCTGCTGTTGGCGGCCGATAAAGATACGCTGGTGATCAGTGGTCCCAATACCGGCGGCAAGAGCGTTGCGTTAAAGACCGCCGGTCTGTTGGTATTGATGGTTCGGTCCGGACTGCACGTGCCTTGTCGACCCGATCGCCGACTCTTTTTGTTTGATGAGGTTTTCGCCGATATCGGTGACGAGCAGAGTATTGAGCAGGGGCTGTCAACTTTTTCGGGTCATTTGAGCCGCATGCGCCAGATTCTGCAGCAGGCGGATCGTTGCTCGCTGGTACTTCTCGACGAGGCCGGCACCGGCACCGACCCGACTGAAGGCGCAGCTTTGGCCATGGCGGTACTCGATGAATTACGTGGTGTCGGCGCCAAGACCTTAGTGACCACCCATCTGAACCTGGTCAAGGGCTATGCTCTGCTGGGATCGCGGGTGGAAAATGCTGCCGTGGAGTTTGACGAACAGACCCTGCAGCCGACCTATCGCTTGCATTACGGTATCCCCGGTGCGAGTAAGGCTTTTACCATCGCCCGCAGGCTCGGTTTGCCCGAGACTTTGCTAACCCGTGCCGAAGGTTATCTTGGCGAGGGTGAAAAGGCCGGACTGGATCTGATTGAAAAAATCAATCAGCAGCAACAGGACCTGTCCCGGCGACTGGAAGATGCCGAGCAATTGCAAAAACGGGCGCGTCTCGAACGGGCCAAGCGCAAGCAGTTGCTGGAAGAGCTTGAAGGCCAGCGCCAGGCTCTGCTCGATAAAGCCCGCCGGCGTGGCGAAGGGCTGGTTCGAGAGGCTGAAGATAATATCAAGCGACTGTTCAAGGATCTGCGGCAGGATGCACCCGATGTTGCCGGCCAAGCGCGCGTGACCGGGGAACTGCGTCAGGTTCGTGAGGCGCTGCGGCCTGTCCCGGCAGCAACACCCCGATCCGTTGCTGCGCCAAAGGAAGTGACTGTTGGAGAATTGCTGCGTATTCCTGCTTTGGGCAGCGAAGGCGAGGTGGTGCGGGTCGCTGGCAATCAGGTCGAACTTTCGGTGCAGGGCAAAAAGTTACGCTTGTCGTTGAGTTCATTGGAGCAGTCCCAACCCCGTCGGTTTGCCCGGCGCAAAAGTGACGGTGGTCAGGTGCGCAGCCGAGTAGAGCGGGACGCCGGCCATAGTCGCCTACTGTTGGTTGGCAAGCGGGTTGATGAAGCCCTGGGGTTGCTCGACCGTTTCGTCGATGACGCTCTGCTGCATGGTTTGGTTGAGCTAGAAATCGTGCATGGCTGCGGCGAAGGCATTCTGCGGCGAGCCGTGCGGGAGTTTCTGGCTGGGCATCGTGAGGTGGAGATTTTTCACGCTGCCGATCTAGCGCGAGGCGGCGACAATGTAACCATTGCACAGCTGAGAGGGGTATGACAGGACTGATTGGCGAAGATAAGATTCAGGAAATCCGCGAGCGTATCGACATCGTCGAGCTGGTATCCTCGTATCTGCCGCTGAAACGTTCAGGAGCGAATCATTTGGGGCTGTGTCCCTTTCACAGTGAAAAGACGCCGTCTTTTAATGTCAATGCGCCGCGGCAGATATTTCACTGCTTTGGTTGCGGAGTCGGCGGCGACGCCTTTTCTTTCGTCATGCGCATGGAGGGATTGAGTTTCCCCGAAGCCCTACGTCGTCTCGCTGAGCGAGCTGGGGTTGAACTTCAAGAAGAACAGTTGACCCCAGCCGAAGAGCAGCAACGACAAGATCGAGACCGACTGCTGCGTGTCAGTGAGGTGGCTTCCGCCTTCTATCATGAGCAGTTGCTCGAAGATCCTCAGGGGGCAGAAGGACGTCGATATCTGCGCCAGCGCGGCTATGAAGGGGAAACCGTTCGCGAGTTTGGTTTGGGTTATGCGCCCGATAGTTGGCAGGCGTTGGCTGAACATCTGGCCGGTAAGGGGTTTGAGCCCAAGTGGGCGCGGGATATACTCGGGCTGGTGCGGGAAGGTCAAAAGGGGCGGGGGGATTACGACCTGTTTCGCAAGCGACTGCTGTTTCCTATTCAGGACAGCCGTGGTCGGGTGGTGGCCTTTGGTGGTCGGGTGTTGGACGATAGTCTGCCCAAATACATCAATTCGCCCGAATCGCCTATTTACCATAAGGGGCAGATTCTCTATGGCCTGTATCAGGCCAAGGAGGCGATGCGGCGTAGCGAAACGGGGATTGTGGTTGAGGGGTACTTCGATCAGTTGGCCCTCTATCGAGCCGGTTTTCAGAATGCCGTGGCGACTTGCGGTACGTCCCTGACCGCCGAACATGCGCGGCTGCTAAAGCGTTATTGTAAACAGCTGCTGCTGTTTTTTGACCAGGACAAGGCCGGTCGAAAGGCGACCTTTCGTGCCATGGAAGTCCTTTTGGCCGAAGGGTTATCCGCGTCGGTGGTCGAACTGTCAGCTGATGAGGATCCTGATTCTTATCTGGCTGGTCATTCTGCCGAGGACCTCCAGGTTGTTTTTGACCGGGCGCGGCCGGTGTTAAAGGTATATCTCGATCACTGCCTGGCGCTCCATGGTGACAGTATAGAAGGTAAAGTGCGGGCGGCCGAGGAGATGCTCGGGAAATTGCGCCTGCTTCCGAGCGAACTGGAGCGGGATCTATATCTTAAGGAATTAGCCCAGCGTACGGGGCTCGATGAGGAATTGCTTAAAAAGAAAGTCGTTTCTCGGCCAAAGGTGACCTCGTCCAAACCCAAGGCGGCTCAACCGCAGGTTGTTCCGCAGCCACAGAGGCCTTTAATGCGACCGACGGCCACCAAGGGTGGAGAATATAAGATTCAGGAATGCCTGTTGCATCTAATGAAGGTCAATAGTGAGATTCGCAGCAAGGTGGCAGAAGCGACTCCAGAGGCACTGTTTGGCGACGATGACCGGCGAGCCATCGCGGCTGGCCTAATTAATAGCAGCTCTGAAGAAGGCAAGCTGGATGAAGACCGGTTGCTGAATGGTTTAAACGAAGACCAAAAGGCGATTCTATCGGGTATTATTGTAAAGGACGATGAGGCACTGGCTGAAGAGGGTGCTCGAATTTTTGAAGATTGTAAAAAAGCGATGGGCCGTCACCAGCTAAAAGAGCGCTACCGGATCCTGCAAGAACAGATTCAGCAGGCTGAAAAGGCTGGTGATAGCGCGGCGTTGGCGACCTTCCAGCGCGAGTCACTGGATGTGTCGAAAAGGATCAAACAACGGTAAATAACGACATTTCGTTCAGATATGTAACAACCCTATTTCCGGTCAACGGAAATCGAGAGGAGAAAAAACGCACATGTCCAAGAAACCCGGCATGGAAGAGGTCCAGCAACTTATCGACCTCGGTAGAGAAAAGGGTTACCTAACCTACGATGAAGTCAACGACATTCTGCCTGAAGGGATGGTGTCCTCTGACCAGCTTGACGACCTGATGAGCATGTTCGGCGAGATGGATATCGAAGTGGTCGACTCGGAAAGCAAGGCTTCTGCCAGCCTCAAGAAAAAGGTTAGCAGTACTAGCGACGATGACGACGATGACGATAGCGAAGACGAAACCGAATATGCGGCGGGTGTGCTCGGGCGGACCAGCGATCCGGTGCGCATGTACCTGCGGGAGATGGGCCAGGTCTCGTTGCTGACCCGGGAAGGCGAAGTAGAGATCGCCAAGCGGATCGAAGCCGGAGAGGCTCAGGTGACCCGGGTCATTATGAAGACTCCGATTGCCTTCAAGGACGTGCTGGTTCTCGGCGACAAGCTGGCCAAAGACCAGATTGGTGTGGCCGAGATCACCAAAGAATTTGAAGTCGAAGAGGGCGCCGAGGTCGAAGAGAAGCAACGTAACCGCACCCTTGATCTGATGGCTGGAATCCGCGAGAAGAATGAGCAGCTCATGGCTTTGCGCGAGCAGCAGGCCGAGGCCACCAAAGAACAGAAACAAGCCTTGCTGGCCGAGGAGCAGGAACTAAATATTGCCACCGGCGAGTTGATGCGCGAGATTCGCCTCAAGGATTATCAGGTCGATAAAATTGTCGATCGCCTCAAGGAACTGGCAAAACAGGTCAAAAAGGGTTTGGCCGAAGTCAGCGCCTGTGAAGAGGAGTTGAGCCGACCCTACCGTGATATCAAGCGTCTGTTGCGCCGCATGCGCAAAAGCGATGACGATGCCCTGCAGGTCTCCGAGGAGCTCAATGCCCCCATCGATACACTGCTGGTGGTGGAAAAAAGGCTTAAGAGCGCTCAGCGCAAGTTCAAACGGGTTGAAGAAGAGTCCGGGTTTGCCCCCGAGGAGTTGCTCGACTCTCTGAAAGAGGTGCAGAAGGGCGAATGGCGAGCCAAGGCGGCCAAGTCCGAACTGGTAGAGGCCAACCTGCGGCTGGTGGTATCCATTGCCAAAAAATACACCAATCGTGGTCTGCAGTTTCTCGATCTGATTCAGGAAGGCAACATCGGCCTGATGAAAGCCGTCGATAAATTTGAATATCAGCGGGGCTACAAGTTTTCCACCTATGCGACCTGGTGGATTCGTCAGGCGATCACCCGTGCTATTGCCGACCAGGCCCGCACCATTCGCATCCCGGTGCATATGATCGAAACCATCAACAAGCTGATCCGCACCAGCCGGCAACTGGTACAAGAAATCGGCCGCGAACCGCTGCCCGAAGAGATCGCCGAGCGCATGGAACTGCCCTTGGAAAAGGTCCGCCGGGTACTCAAAATTGCTAAAGAACCGATCAGCCTCGAGACTCCTATCGGCGAAGAAGAAGATTCTTCTCTCGGTGATTTTATCGAGGATAAGGGGGTTGTGTCGCCACTGGAGGCGGTTATCACCGGCAACCTTTCGGATCAGACCTCGCGGGTTTTGTCGACTCTGACGCCACGGGAAGAAAAGGTTTTACGTATGCGTTTTGGGATCGGTGAGAAGTCGGACCATACCCTGGAAGAGGTTGGTCAGGATTTTGCCGTCACCCGGGAGCGCATTCGCCAAATCGAAGCCAAGGCGCTGCGTAAACTGCGCCATCCGAGTCGGGCAAAACGCCTAAAAAGCTTTGTCGAGACGACCTAAAAGTCCTTGACAGGTATAGGGCAACGTCCTAAACTAAAAAACTAATTTTCGGGCCTATAGCTCAGTTGGCAGAGCCACCGGCTCATAACCGGTCGGTCCCAGGTTCGAATCCTGGTGGGCCCACCAATTGGAAAAGCGATGAGTCCAGAACTCAGTATCTTTTAAACAAAAAAACGAAGTTCCGAGAGTGCAACGAAGATGTTGCACTCTTCGTTTTTTCACCCCCCCCCCCCTAAGGCATGAATCAACGCATCGTTCGCATTCACGATCTGGTCGGGCTGCTCAACGCCCTATACCCACCGGCCCTGGCCGAAGACTGGGATAATGTAGGACTCCAGGTTGGCGACCCCCGAGCTCAGGTCAGTAAAGTTCTGGTCTGTTTGGATCCTTCCGAGGAGGCTCTGCAGGCAGCCGTAGACCAGGGAGCTCAAGCGTTACTTTGCCATCATCCGCTGATCTTCAAGCCCTTGCATAATCTGACACCTAGCGATGAAACAGGGCGCATTCTATACGCTGCAGTGCAGCAGGGAATCGCCATTATTGCGGCCCACACCAACCTCGATCGTGCGGCTAACGGTCTTAACGACTGGTTGGCTGCCGCCCTAGGGATTAGTGAGTGTCGGCCTCTGCTAGGAGGTGACGATCCATTGATCAAGCTGATCGTTTATGTGCCTGCGGGCTATGAGGCGCAGGTGGCCGAAGCCCTGTTTAAGGCTGGTGCCGGTCAGATTGGTAATTATGATAGTTGCTCATTCCGTAGTGAGGGGATCGGTACTTTTCGCGCCAATGATAGCTGTTCCCCCTTTGTAGGAAGAGTTGGAGAGCGAAGCAGTGTTCGGGAACTGCGTCTGGAGACGGTTGTTCCAAAAGGATTGCTGAGCCGTGTGGTTGAACGCATGGTTCGGGCACATCCCTACGAGGAGGTCGCCTACGATCTGGTCCCTCTCGCCAACCGCCGTAAGGATGTCGGCCTGGGGCGCATAGGTCGTTTGGCGCAGGCAGTGACCTTGGCAGACTTTGCTACAATGGTCAAAGATTCGCTGCACATCGAGGCCTTAAGGGTCGTGGGAAACCGTCAGGGGTTGGTGAGCAAAGTCGCGGTCTGTGGCGGTAGTGGCGCTTCGTTGTTGAAAGAAGCTGTCCGGCAGGGGGCTGACGTATTGGTGACTGGAGATGTCAAATATCACGAGGCCCGTAACGCTGAGAGTTTAGGGTTGGCCCTTATCGACGCCGGGCATTTCGCTACCGAGCGTCTGATGGCCAACCATCTGGCAGAGACCATGGGCCAGGCTGCTGCGGCGCGAGGCTTGAATATCGATTTTTTAGAGTTAAAAGGGGAAAAAGATCCGTTCAAGACGGTCTGATTCCTCTTTTTTTTCGGGCATTTGGGTCCCGAGAAAGGTGCGTGAAGAGAAAGATGGGAGGCAATACAGTGGAAGACCAGATGATACTGCTTAAGGAATTGCAAGGGCTTGACCAAAAGCTTAACAGCATTGGTCAGGACCAGCGTAAGCTGGAAACCGAGCGCCAGGGGATCGATACCGAGGTGGTGCGGATTCGGGACATGGTGGCCAGTCTTGAAAGCTCAATTACCGAGCTTGAGGGGCAGCGCAGCCAGTTGCGCCTGGGCCTCGATCAGGAACAGGCTAATGTTGAGAAGTCCGAAGGACGGTTGCCGGAGATCAAGACCCAGAAGGAGTATCTAGCGGTACTTAAAGAAATCGATACGGCAAAAAAACTCAACAAGGATCTGACTGACCAGGTCGAGGCGAAAAATGCTGAGATTGCCGCTTTGACCGAAGAAAAAGTTGAGAAAGAGCAGAGCCTGTCTGAGATGGAAGCGCAGATAGCTACTCGCTGTGGTGAGATCGAACAAGCTCTTAAAGCATTTGAGAAGTCCAGCAACAGCCTTGTCAAAAAGCGGGACGGTCTGATCAACCCCCTGCCGAAGGCCATGCAGAGGAGCTATCGGCTGCTCATGGAGCGGCGCGCTGGTGTCGCCATTGTTGAAGCCCGTAACGGTGCTTGCCTTGGTTGCAATATGCACTTGCCTCCCCAACTTTTTAACAGTCTGTTTCTGACTCAGGAAATCAAGACCTGTCCCCATTGCAGCCGCATGCTGTTTGTGGTCCAGGTAGACTGAACAAGAAAGTAAAGTGGTCGGACAAGGACAGATGATCGCCGGCTCGCATTGCGGGCGGGAGGAAAGTCCGGGCTCCGCAGGGCAGGATGGTTCTTAACGGGAACCGGGGGTGACCCTAGGGATAGTGCCACAGAGAGAAGACCGCCCCCATGGGCTTCGGCCTAAGGGGGTAAGGGTGAAACGGTGAGGTAAGAGCTCACCAGGTCCGGCGGTGACGTCGGATGCTCGGTAAACCCCATCCGGAGCAAGGCCGAATAGAGGAGTGTTTGAGGGCGGCTCGCCCGAGACTCCCGGGTTGGCTGCTGGAGGCCGTCGGCAACGGCGGTCCTAGAGGAATGATCATCGCTTCGGCACAGGTAACTGGTCCGAAGAACAGAACCCGGCTTACGTCCTTATCCGGCCACTTTTTTTTAAACGGCAACGCAAAGCGTTGCCGTTTTTCTGTTTCCAGAGCAGCAACAGCAACCTCACCGAACGGCGCTGGCAGCAGCTACTTGACGATTTGTTTCGCCGAGGAGACGGCTCGGCCGACTGTCGCCGCTGCCGTGGTGTCTGCTGCGGTTGTGGCAAGAACCATTTCACCCTGGTTAACCTGTTGGCCTTTCATTCCGCTGGGGCACTCCGCTTGCCGATTTCAGCCTTTCCGGTCCCTTCCTCGGCCCCGAGGGCTATCGTCTTGAGGTGTCCCGAAAGCCATTTAACGGCATTACCTTTATCAGTGAAGGTATTCTTGCTCCCCTTGGGGAAGCGGGGTATGATGCCTTGCACGAACTTGAGGGTCACTTGCGTCGTTGTTAATTGAATTTTGATCAGCGCTATGCCGGTTCCAGCTTGCGCGGTTTGTTGATTCGGGGCGACAAATTGTCCGGTTGCCCCTTTTTGAAACCGCCCGCAGTTCGACTCGACTGATAAAGGGTTTGTAATGGATATTCACTTCGATCGCGAAAACGGCCATCTTGACGACCTGATCGACGACTTGATGCGTCAGGTCGATGTTCATCATCCGGAAATGATTCGGGAGATGATCATCAGTGCTCTCAAGGCTGGGCGCGAGTCCGACTATTTGGCTGATCTCAAGCTCATGCGCACGACCATGAAGGAGATGCGCTACACCAACAAGGTTTTCGGCTCTCATCGGCAGCGCAAAAAGGTTACCATCTTCGGTTCGGCCCGTACCGAGCCCGACGAGCCGATCTACCGCACCTGTGTCGAGTTCAGCCGGCTGCTGGTCGAAAGAGGTTACATGGTGATCACCGGCGGTGGCGGAGGCATCATGCTGGCCGGCAACGAAGGGGCCGGTCCCGACAATTCCTTTGCAGTCAATATCCGCCTGCCCTTTGAGCAGGAGACTAATCCGGTCATGTCGGCCAGTGAAAATGTCATCACCTACAAGTACTTTTTTAATCGCAAGGTAGCGTTTCTCAAAGAGGCGGAAGCGGTTGCTCTGTTTCCTGGCGGTTTTGGCACCCTGGACGAGGCCATGGAAACCCTGACCCTGATCCAGACCGGCAAGAACCCGCCCATTCCCCTGGTGCTTATTGATGATGAAGAAGGCGGTTACTGGGAGAAGTGGCTGGAGTTCATCAAGGATCCGCTGCTCAAACGGGGACTGATCTCCGGCGAGGATTTCAGCCTCTTTTCGATTACCCGAAGTGCTTCGGAAGCCGTACAGATTATCGACGATTTCTATCGTGTTTATCACTCGATGCGTTTTGTCGGCAATACGCTGGTGATTCGTCTGAATAAAGAACTGAACGATGAGCAGTTGGCCATTCTAGAGAGTGAATTCCCTGAGATCATGGAGCCGGGTAGCCGGTTGCAGATTTCCGGGCCGCTACCACGGGAAAAGGATCAACCTGATCTTCTGCCCTTGCCTCGTCTGACCTTTGAGTTTAATCGGCGCAGCTACGGCCTGCTCAAGGCCTTTATCCGCCAGATCAACAGCTTTTGATGGCGTCGCAAAAAGTCCGGCCTGCTGCGTTACAGCAGTTTTTCAGGACTTCGACATACGATATGTATGCCTTCACCCCTGAAAAACTGCTACGCCTTGTAGGGCGAAATATTTACTTAGCCATCTGGCGGGATTTTTCAAAGGATCAGGTTCTTAGCGTTGGTTGGCGTTGAGTCTCTGTTCGATTTTTGACCCTGCTCAAAGATCGAACAGCCGGGGTGTAGGATGCTTGGCGTCACCTAGGCGCTTGTCGAGTTGGTCCATATTTTGCTCAGCGAAAGGAGCTTGCCCATGACCAAGAATTCTTATTGTTCTCATTGTGGCCACCCCTTTGCTGTCGGCCAGCCCTGGCCCCGTATTTGTAGCAACTGTGCCCGCATGAGTTTCGTCAACCCGCTGCCGGTGGTGGTCATGCTGGTGCCGGTCGATGATGGTCTGCTGCAGATTCGTCGCGGTATTGAGCCGGGTCGGGGTAAGTGGGCTTTTCCCGGTGGCTTTGTCGATCTCGGTGAGACCTGGCAAGAGGCTGGAGCCCGTGAGGTCTTGGAAGAAACACACCTGCAGATTGACCCTGCTGAAATTCGGGAATTCCAAGTGCGCAGCGCTCCCGATGGTACCCTGTTGATCTTTGGCCTGGCCAGGCCCCGCGGGGCAGGTACCTTGCCACCTTTTTCGGTTACCGACGAAACTACCGAGCGGGTGGTGCGCCGAGAGTTGGCCGGTATGGCCTTTGAGTTGCACGCTCAGGCCGGTGAGGCCTTTTTCAACGGACACTCCTTATAGTTGGAAGTCAGGGGGCTGACCCTGGGCTTTCGTTGTGGATCGGGTGGCTCAAGAGCCGCCCAAGATCATCTCTGAGTGTAAAAGGCCTGATCTTTCGATCAGGCCTTTTACTTAAATAATATTTTTCTATCGGAACAGGCAGATGAACGAACCAAAAATATTTATTGGCTTAAGTGACCCCAAGAGTCCGACCAATGTAGGCGCAGTTATGCGGGCGGCTGGCTGCTTTGATGCAGACGCGATTTTTTATACCGGAGCACGTTATGATCGGTCAGCGCGGTTTCATACGGATACAATGGACGCCAGTCAAAGGATCCCCTTAACGGGCGTAGGCTGTCTTTTAGAAGGCGTACCAGAAGAGACAAAGATCGTGTGTGTTGAACTGGTTGAGGGAGCAACTCCCTTGACTGAGTACCAGCACCCGGAGCGGGCCTTCTATATTTTTGGCCCTGAAGACGGTACGATCCGCCAGCAGGTTATAGATAAAGCCGATGCCGTGGTCTATGTGCCCACCATCGGTTGTCTGAATCTGGCGGCCACGGTCAATGTGGTTCTTTACGATCGGATCTCCAAGTCATCTCTAATCGTTGCCAATGATGAATTGATTCGCCGAAGCCGTGACACGAACAACCGGGTTAAAATTAAAAAACCTGCTAAAATAGGCTAGGAAACCCCAAGTTCAGTTTTGCAGAAGGTGGTCATCTTTTTCAGATGACTGATGCCATGCTGGCAGGCGGCAAATACATCGGCGCTGTTGGGTGATGAAGCCGCTATCAACGAGATGATTTCGCCGGCTTTCAGGCAGCCCAGTCGCCGAATCAGTAGCACATCCTCCAATTTCCACTTTTCCTGTAGGTGTTCGGCGATGGTCTGCATCTCTGCCTCCATGTCGCCCTTGCGCTGGTAGTTGACGCCGGTGGTGGCGGCTTGGTTGTGCGGGGTCTCCTTGACCACGGCGTAGTGCAGCAGCACCGAGCCCGCCCCATTCGTGGCAAGCAGGTCGTATATGGTTGCGGGTTGAATCGGGTCTTCGACAACCTGGATCATGCTACCCCCCCCCCCTTTTTTTAGGCTAAATGGACTATCACTCTAAGGCGGGCTGACTTAGTCCGATGCCAGCTCCCGTAAAATCTCTGCTTTGTCGAAACCGCGCAAGATCTTGTCATTAATGATGATCAGCGGCACTCCTCGGCCTCCCAGTGCTCGATATTGTTTAAGTCCTTCGGCAGACTTTTCGATGTCGTATTCGTGATATTCTACGCCCGCAGATCGAAACAGACGGCGAGCTCGTTTACAGTACCCGCACCAGTCGGTGCTGTACATGATCACTTGGGTGTCGTTGTTGGCCGCGATGGCCAGTGTTGATTCAAGGAAGCCACTGATTCTGCCCCCGGTTTGAATCAGGGCCAGCAGGGCGATACACAAAATAATTTTTTTCATAGATAGTCCTTTCAGCCTTCTTGTGGTAATTATTTGCCCCACCATAACATGCTTCGGCCCGTATTGTTCGTAAGACACCAGGAGAGTCTCAGGAGGGTTAAACTGTTGATACCTTGAGGTCTGCCCCTTAGTTAGTGTCCATCCAGAAACGATGGATGGACACAGCGCAGTTTTCATATGGGAAACGAGTAATTTTCCCCTAGGTCAAGGAAATCAAGCGCTTGCACGGAGGCGTAGTTATTTACGCCGCACACGCAAGGGCGCGGATTAACGTCGAGATTGGGGGAAAGGGCCGTTTCCGGATGAAAACTAGTTACTTGCCCGTATCGGGCGAATAGGCTATAAAATCCCTTAGCGACCAATAAACCCACTCAAAGAGGCTGACATGGAAGACCACAAGCGCGATGCTGAAGAGACAAGCGAAGAGCAAAACGTTGAAGAAAATTTTGCCGATCTTTTAGAAGAGAGCCTGATCGGTGCCGTGGAGCTTAGACCGGGGCAGCAGATGGAATCGACGGTGCTGCAAATCGGCAAACAGTGCGTTTTCCTCGATGTCGGCCAAAAAGGCGAGGGGATTCTTGATCGCAACGAAGTTCTGGACGCAGAAGAGAATCTGACTGTAGCGGTTGGCGACAAGCTCAAGGCCTATTTTATCTCCCGCTCAGGTGGTGAATTACGCTTTACCACCCGGCTCGCTTCCGGCATGGCCGGGGCGGAACAGATCGAAGAGGCCTGGCGCAGCGGCATACCTGTGGAAGGGCGTATTGAAAAGGAAACCAAGGGCGGCTATGAGGTCAAGTTGTCCGGTGGAGTAAGAGCCTTTTGCCCCTTTTCACAACTCGGTCTGCGTCGCCAGGAGGTAGCCGAAGAAGTAATCGACACCAGTCGGCCTTTCAGGGTGATTAAGTTCGGTGAACAGGGTCGCAACGTCGTTGTTTCTCACCGGGCACTTCTTGAAGAGGCGCGGGAGCAGCAACGGGAAGCCCTCAAAGAAACTCTGAAAGAAGGCATCGTGGTCAAGGGGGTCGTGACCTCACTGCGCGAATTCGGTGCGTTTATCGATATCGGCGGCATCGAAGGCCTGTTGCCTATCTCCGAGGTCGGCTACGGGCGTGTCGAAGATATCGGCCAAGTATTGCAGGTCGATCAAGAGCTGGAAGTCGCGGTCAAGAAGATCGATTGGGAGGCCAACCGCTTCTCCTTTTCGCTGCGCGATACCCTGGCCGATCCCTGGTCCAAGGTCGGCTCTATCTATGTCGAGGGCGGTAGCTATCCCGGCACCGTGGCGCGGGTGGCTCAATTCGGCGCCTTTGTTACCCTCGAGGACGGCATCGACGGCCTGCTGCACATCTCCCGTCTTGGCGGCGGACGTCGTCTAAAGCACGCTCAGGAGGTTGTCAAGACCGGGCAGGCGCTGACCGTAACCATCGAAAAAATCGATTTGGATCAACGCCGTATTTCCTTGGTTCCAGTAGCTGGCGAGGGCCAGGACGTCGAAGCGGGCGAGAGCGCATCCAGCCGAAGCTCCTACGAGGACGTACCGACCGGCGGCGGCTCCATGGGCACCCTCGGTGATATACTCAAGGCAAAATTGGCGAAGCAGAAAAAAAGCTAAAGGGAAGCCATTGCTAACCATAGTCAGGCAAGGTGAATCGAGCATTGTGAATGGCTGAGGTGAAAAACTATTGAGTCGCAAACCATACAAAGCCGCCGGTCGTAGCAAATCATCCCGCGCTGGAGACACACCAGGGCGCCAAGGGATGATTGTTGCCCATCTCGGGGTAGCCGTAGAGGTGCTTTTTGCTGACGGTGAGCGGCACCCGGTGCGGGTTAAGCGCAGTTCTGGCCATGTGGTTGGTGATTCGGTATTGGTTCGTGGCGAGGTGTTAGAGCGCCTGCCCCGAACGACCGAATTGCGCCGTCGCGATGGCCGGGGTGCGGTACATTTGGTGGGCGCTAACCTTGATGTGCTCGGCGTGATGGTTTCTCCGCGGCCCCTGCCACCAGCCGGCTTTGTCGATCGCGCCATCGTGGCGGCCCGAGCCGCCGGTCTTAAGCCCCTGCTCATTGTTAATAAAGAGGATCTGCCGGGTGCTGCTGAGCTCACCGCTGAACTACGGGCTCTCTATGGGGCGTCGTTGCCGGTCTTTACCCTTAGCGCGAAAGAAGGTCTCGGCCTTGAGCTATTGCGCCAGTTTATGGCGGAAGGCCACCGAGGAGCTTTCGTCGGCACCACCGGGGTTGGTAAAAGTTCCCTACTCAACGCTCTCTGTCCCGATCTCGCTCTGACCGTCGGTGAGTTGAACGAGGACCGCGGCGTCGGCCGTCATACCACGACGGTGGCCACCCTGCATGCTCTAGACGGTGGTGGCGAGCTGGTCGATACTCCCGGATTTCGCGATTTCGGTCTGGTCGATATCGTCATTGAAGAGTTGATTGTGCATTTCCCCGGTTTTGAGCAGGCCATGATGGCTCGCTGCAGGTTTCGCGATTGTCGTCACCGGGCCGAGCCCGGCTGTGCTGTGACCGCCCTAGTGGAAAAAGGCGCCTTATCTGAAGAGCGTTATAGGACCTACCTCGATCTGCTGGCTGAGATCGAAGCAGCGCAGGATGAAAAACGCCGTAGGGAATGGAAAAGCTGATCATTCTTACACTAAGATCATCCCCTCTGGTCC
>JAIOSZ010000064.1 GCA_021107335.1 Desulfuromonadaceae bacterium
AGTCGCTCGCGAATAACTCGCGAGGTGACGTATTTACCTTCCTGGCCGGCAAAGGGGGAGGTGTTGACAATGAAGTTCATGGACAAGGTCGGTTCGTCGATGGCCACGTAGGGCAGGGCTACAGGGTGCTCGGCGTCGGCGAAGGTTTCGCTGATGCCGACCTCGTCAAAACCGGCGATGCAGATGATGTCGCCGGCGATCGCTTCCTCGAGCTCTACCTGTTGTAGCCCTTCGAAGCCGATTAGCTTCGAGATTCGACCCTTGCTAATGGTGCCGTCTTTTTTTATCACGGCAATAGTCTGTCCGGCGCTGACCCGGCCGTTGGAGATCTTGCCGGTGGCGATGCGGCCGAGATAGTCGTTGTAGGCGATGCTGGTTACCAGCATCTGAAAAGGGGCCTCCAGGTCGACTTGGGGAGGCGAAACTTCCTTGCCGATAATCTGGAATAAGGCTTCAAGGTTGTCGGCCGGGATCTTTGGGTCGAGAGTCGCGTGGCCGGCTTTGGCGTTAGTATAGATGATGGGGAAGTCGAGCTGCTTCTCGTCGGCGTTTAGTTCGCAGAACAGGTCGAAGACCATGTCAACCACCTCTTCTGGGCGGGAGCCGGGGCGGTCAATCTTATTGATGACCACAATCGGCTGATGGCCGAGATCGAGAGACTTTTTCAGTACAAATCGAGTCTGCGGCATGGGGCCGTCAAAAGCATCGACCAGTAGCAGTACTGAATCGACCATCTTCAGCACTCGTTCCACTTCGCCGCCAAAATCGGCGTGTCCCGGAGTGTCAACGACATTGATTTTGAGGCCGCCGTGAGTAATGGAAAGATTCTTGGACAGAATGGTGATGCCCCGCTCTTTTTCAAGATCGTTGCTGTCCATGACGCGTTCGGTGATGGCCTGATTTTCACGAAAGACGCCTGATTGTCTGAGCATGGCATCAACCAGAGTGGTTTTGCCGTGGTCGACGTGGGCGATAATGGCGATGTTGCGGATGTTCTGTGGCATAAAAGGGGTGCTTCTCCTGGCAAGATGTATAAACGGGTGGTTCTGATCCAAAACCCACCTATCATATATGGATTGGAGTGGGATAGCCAGAGAAAAGAATATGTCAGGATTTTCTAGGGAGATGACGGTAAAGGTCCTGTGTATTTACGTGCAAAGCGCCTTGCGCTCTGGAACGAGGCGTTTTAAGATGGATTCACCGTAAAAATGTACATTTATTGTACTTGGCAAGATGGTGTATGCCTATTGATCTCAAACGGAGGAGGCTTCATGGTATGTCGGCTTAGGGTGCGGGTTGCTGGTTTTGCTGTGTTGCTGGGGTTGTTGGCCGGTTGCGCAGTAAACCCTGTTACCGGTCGGCAGGAGCTGGCGCTGTTTCAGGTGTCGACCAGTGAAGAGATCAGTATTGGCCAGCAGACCTTTCCTCGGGCTCTGCAACAGATGGGGGGCGAGGTTGCCGATCCTCAACTGGCTGAATATGTTCAGCGGGTGGGTGATGCGCTGGCGAAAATCAGCCAGCGTCCCGACCTTCCCTACCAGTTCAAGGTTTTTAATGACTCGGCCCCTAACGCTTTTGCCTTGCCTGGGGGATTTGTCGGCATATCCCGAGGACTGCTGTCGGCTTTAGAAAACGAGGCTCAGCTGGCCTCAGTCCTGGGTCACGAGTTGGGGCATGTCACGGCCCGCCATTCGGTGCAGGCCATGCAGCGCGGTTCTCTTCTTGGCCTTGGCACGGCGGTATTGGGAGGCGTGGCTGGCCAGGGCGGCTACGGTATCGTAACGCAACAGGCCGGACAGTTGGCGGCTGGTCTGCTGGAAAATACCTATAGCCGCGAGCAGGAACGGGAGTCCGATCGTCTGGGTGTCGATTATCTGGTGCTGGCGGGCTATGATCCGCATGGGGCGGTGCAACTTCAGGAGTATTTTTATCGTAAGGTGGAGCAGGGCGCCGAGCCTATGTGGCTTGCGGGACTGTTCCGTACGCATCCTTTTTCCAAGGAAAGAATGCTTGAACTCCAACAATATGTGGCTGAGCGTTATGCTTCGACGGTAGGCAGTCCCCTTTATGTGCTCAAGCCACAGTCTTTTGTTCGGGCTGTGGCCGGGCTGCGGCGCTTGCAGCAGGGCTACACTCTTTACGACCAGGCTCGGCAGTTTGAAGGACAGGGGCAGCTCTCAAAGGCCATCGCCGTTTATCTACAAGCGGCCACCGCGGCTCCTGACCAGGCCCTGATTCTGACCGCTCTCGGTACTGCTTACCTTAAGGCGGGCGACCTGGTCGCCGGCCAACAGCATCTGAATCGAGCGGTACAGCTTGATGGCCAGTACTACCGGTCGCGGCTGGGAATGGGCTACTTGCTGCTGGAACAGGAGGACTATCCGCGAGCGGTACGGGAGCTAGAGGCCAGCATGGCCCTGTTGCCGACCTTGCAGGGAGCGTACCTGTTGGCTGGCGCCTATGAGGGCAATCGCCAGCTTGCTCAAGCCGTGGAAATGTACCGAGCTGTGGCCAAGGCCGATGCTGGAGGACGTCTGGGGCAGGCCGCCGCCGAGCGTCTACAGGAGTTGGAGCGTCCATGAATCGCTGGAAAGATCAGTTGGAGGCTGAAGAGCGTATCGTCTGGCAGGGCCGCCCGGCACCCCGCGCCTACACTTTTCGTAACTGGCGCTGGTCTTTGCAGGCAGCTGCCGGGCTTGTAATGGTGTTGTTCTTTCGGCAGGGCAACGGTCCGATACAGGTGGATTATGCCGTGGACCAGTGGTGGACCTTGGCGGGGCTTGTGGTGGGTTTCTGGGCTGGTATCGGTCACATTCTCTGGGCCCGCATGGAGTGGGAACATGTGTTTTATATGATGACTGACCGACGCTTGGGCGCTGTTTCGGGTATCTTGGGCAGGCGTCATCAAGTTTTTTGCTTGGAACAATTAGATAAAGTCGAACAGCAAGCCCTGGGGACAGCGTTGGCGACAGTGAAGATTTTCGGTGGTGGCGAGCGCATGACCCTGCATTGTCTTGAATATCCCCATCTGCTTCTACAGTTGTTGTCCTCCTATGTCGCGCCCGATACCAGGCACGCAGCTGGTATTGTCGGGCCTGCGGAAGATATTTGACTTTTCGCCCCTTCATTGGCTACAATTG
>JAIOSZ010000060.1 GCA_021107335.1 Desulfuromonadaceae bacterium
CGCCAATGGCTTTCTTTAGTCCCTCGGTAATCCTTTGAGGCAGGACGATGGGCAGCCTCGTGCCGATGCGGATCATCTCGATGTGCGGCATTTCGCGCAGTTTGGTAATCAGGTACTCCAGTTTTTCATCGGACAGCAGCAGCGGGTCGCCACCGGTTATGAGCACGTCGCGAATCTCCGGGTGTTCGGCGATCCAGGTCAGGCCTTCCTCGACATCGAAATGCAGCTTCAGGTCTTGGTCGACCACCAATTCTTTGCGGAAGCAGTGCCGACAATAGATGCCGCAGACCTCGGTGACGGTAAAGGCGATGCGGTCGTGGTACTGGCGGGCAATGCTATCCGGGCGCACCTCTTCGGTCTCACGATTTTCCTTCCACATGAGATAGTGTTCCATGCCGAATTCGTTGACCTGTTCCTTCATCGAGGGCAACACCTGCCTGCGGATCGGACAGTTCGGGTCGTCTTTGTCCATCAATGACGCAAAATAGGGGGTGGTTCCCCATTTGGTGTCCAGGGTCTGAATGGCTTTTCGCTCTTCATCGCTGACGTTGATGTATTTTTCGAGTTTTTCAAGGGTGTTTACTTGATTTTGACTCTGTTCGACCCATACTTCAGGCATTGGTTCTCCTTGTTTGTTAGGCGGTTACGGGCTGCGCGAAGAGCGCAACCCTGTAAAAGGATAGCGCAAGCGAAGCTGCATTAAGGGCCGCAGAGGAGGTGGAATGGGGATAAGCGTGGTCGTCTGCGGTTTGCAGCGTCCCAAATGTGTTTATTTGATTTGAAGTAGACAGAGCGACCCGCGACCCGATTCTGTGGATGGCCCAGAATCAAGCGCTACTCTGAAAGAAAAGGAGATCTGCGAAGCATCGCACAGGGCAATGTTCTTGACGATTCTCCTTGCGGGACCAGAACGGAACACCCTGGCAGGGCGTCGTCTGTGAAACTTTATAATACACGGATTGGTGGCCAAAGGTCAAATCCTGCTCGGACAGCAGCATCTTGGACACTCCCAAGCCGGGGCAGAAGACGGAACTTCTGCACCTCCAAATAGGGAAAATGGCCCATCAAATTACGGGGTGGTTACAATTCCAAATGGCGGAAGGAGACGATATAGTTAATAAGTAGTGATGGCATGAATATGCGCAACATGGCGGATGGTAATAATCGCCAGGGGGAGCCAGTGATGCGAAGAGAAAAAAACGGGAAGCCGAATGATGCCAAGGTCTATCTCGTCGGAAGCGGTATCGCTTCACTGGCGAGTGCCACCTATCTGCTCAAGGATGCCGGAGTGCCCGGTGAAAACATTTATCTATTGGAACAGGACGACCTGCCGGGTGGGGCGCTGGATGGTGCTGGCGATGCGGAAAAGGGGTTTGTTATCCGCGGTGGCAGAATGCATGAAGAGCATTTCGTTTGCTACTGGGATCTTTTGTCCTCTATCCCCTCCTACGATGACCCCTCGGTCTCCGTTAAGGACGAGTCCTTCGAATTCAGTTCCCGATTCGTTTCCCATGCCCAGGCTCGTTTGCTCAAAGAGGGCAAACGAATGGACTTTTCTTCTTTCGGCCTCTCCTTAAAGGATCAGACGGATCTGCTTAAACTGACCTTTGTTTCGGAAAAATCGTTGGACAACCTGCGGATTGAGGATTGGTTCAGCAAGGAGTTTTTCGAAACCAATTATTGGTATCTGTGGGCGACCATGTTTGCCTTTCAGAAGTGGAGCAGTGTGGCGGCGATGAGGCGCTACATGAAGCGTTTTATCCACTTGCTGGACGGGATGCCCAGGCTCGGCGGCGTCATGCGCACCAAATACAATCAATATCACTCGGTGGTTATCCCCCTGAAACGCTACCTGCAGGAACGGGGCGTGCAGTTTCATCTGCAGACCCAGGTGGTGGATATCGACTTCGATCTGGCTGCGGACAGGAAGACGGCCACCACTTTACACACCGTTGGCAAAAATGGCGTTGAAGAGGCGATTGCCCTCGGCAAAGACGACTATGTATTTATCACCAACGGCTCCATTACCGAAAGTAGCGACCAGGGTTCCTGGACCAGGCCGCCGGTGTTAAAAGACAAGTCCACTTCGAGGGCATGGCAGCTTTGGGAAAGGATTGCCCGCAAAGACAAGGCCTTTGGCAACCCCGGAGTGTTCAGCGACCAGATCGATCGACAGAAATGGTACTCCTATACGGCGACCCTTAGGGACAGTACCTTCCACGATTATATGGAGGACTTTTCCGGCAATTTAAGTGGTACCGGCGGCCTGGTGACGCTGACCGATTCCAACTGGTTGATGTCGATTGTCATTGCCCGGCAGCCGCATTTTCCCAACCAGCCGCGAGGGGTCAAGGTTTTCTGGGGGTACGGCCTGTTTCCCGACCAGGAAGGGAATTACGTCAATAAAAGGATGTCCGATTGCAATGGCCAGGAGATACTCGAAGAGCTCTGGTACCACCTGAAGATACAGGAGCTGATGAAGCCGGTGGTGGATGCGGGGAAGGTCAATTGCATACCGGTCGCCATGCCCTTTATCGATAGTCTGTTTATGCCCTGCGCCGAGGGGGATCGCCCTGAGGTCCTTCCGCAAGGGGCAACCAATTTCGCCTTCCTTGGCCAGTTCGCCGAAGTGCCGAAGGATTGTGTGTTTACCGTAGAGTATTCGGTGCGCTGTGCCCAAACGGCCGTTTACGGGCTGTTTGAAACCGGCAAGGAGGTCTTGCCGGTCTACGATTCAATTCATAGGCCGGACGTATTGATCAAGGCGCTACGGGCCCTCTCCAGGTAGGGCCATGTTTCTTTGCCCAGGCCCATGACGGCTTTTTGGGCAAAAGCAGAGCCGCTACCTTTGCAGGCAGCGGCTCTGTCGAATTAATGTAATTTCCCCGTATGCTCAGCGGAGTCTTCAGCGGTATATGCGGCTAAAGGTCAAGCTGACAAAGGTTTATGGCGCATGCTCGCCGTAAATGAAATCGTGCCAGATCACCAAAGCAAAGTGTTTCACCTTGTCGTCTACGACCACAGAAGAGAAGCCAATGTTGGTTATGTCATGGGCCTGATCTGAAATCATTGAGTTCAGTTCCGATTCTTGCTCCGGCAGTTCTAGAATGACATGTTTTTGTTTGTTCATGGCACCTCCATTGGATTTGATTGGTAAGCTTTTAAAGCTGCTCCGACTGTCTATGAATCATTCAGTTCATAGACTGTGCTTAAAAGTTATCATGAGGTGGCATACTGTCAACACGCTGAATAGAGGAAGATTAGAAAGTTAATTCCACAAGGCCTTTATTTGGAAGGCGTTGAAATTGATCTATGTTTTACGTATTGACCGAATCTTTAACACTTTTTCCGGTTGCCGTAGAGCCTTTTAAATATAAAAGCCCCCGCATTTACCGTGCGGGGGCTTTCTTTTGAATAAAGTATGCTGCCGCTGGAACGGCTTGCTCAGCTTTTATGATGGCGTATCCAGCGGTCGATGGATTCGCCATCACTTTCGGGCAGGTCGAGAAACTTTAAGCCCATGCCGGGTTCAAGAGTCGACTCTTTTCTGAATTGACGGTTCCAGACAACCTCGCATTCGCACTGGACGACTTTGAGGATCGGAGCGGGCAGGGGGATCTCCAGAGTAAAGTGGGTCCCGATTTCCCGGGGGTTGACGGTGCTGATGAACAGCCCACCCAAACTGATATTTTTTCCGTAGCCGAAAAAGGTTTTGCTGCCGCCGGCGTTTATAATGTTCAAAATGATTAGCGGCGAACGCAAATGTTTACGTCGCTGGGCGTCTTTGGCCTCTTGGGCGATTTGCTCTTCGCTCATTTCAAAGTCCTTTTCGGGGCGTCTTCGACGCTTCTCTCCTCAAAAGTACATTATTTTGACAGGTCAGGCAAACATTATGTTTTTCAGGCTGTTAAGCTAAGGCACCCTGATGGAGACGCAGTATGGTCAACTGTTCGATAAGGCATGAACCTATAGGCAGGCCGGCGGCCTTCAGCAGTTGAGGCACTACCTCCTCTGGTTGGCAGCGAGGGTAGGAGGCGGCGCACAGGTGGTGGATCAGGCGGGTGGTTTTGAGGCCGTCGAACCAGTCGTGAAACGCTTTTAAGCGGGCTTTGGGGCGGAGGTGGTTAAGTGCAAGCCTGTCCCAGATGTCGGGAAAGTTCTCGTTCTGAAGAAATTCCGCTAGTGGTGGGCCGTACTGTTCTGCTAGGCGCTGCAGCGTTTCACCATCGGCTTCGAGTTGTTCATTGACCAGTTGCAACCAGTCTCCGAGGAGGGTATAGCAGGCTGCTGGGTAGAAGAGCACCGCTGTGGAATCCCCGGCCAGCAGGGCGTTTACGCTGCGACCCGTACCGAAGGGGGTGCGTGCTGAAGAGCGGGCCGAGGGGTAGACCACGGTGCCGCAGAGAGTTGCAACTCCGGTAGTTTTAGCTAGTTGCTGTAGAAAATAGAAGTCTTCCCCGGCTTGTCGGCGGTTCATACCACCGGCGCGAGCGTAGGCCGTGGCGCGGCAGGCCATGGTGCTGCCGACGGTGTGAAAGGCGTAGGGCGAACCGGCCAGGGTTAGACCGAGAAGGTGGCTGCGCAAAAAGAGTTCGTAGCGGGCGATGGCCGCCTCATGGATCGGATCGTTGCCGGCCTGATGGCAAAAGGGAACCACTGCTGCTCCGGCGATTGCGTCTCGAAAGTGGCTCTGCAGGGCGGGCAGATAGTCGGGCCGCACCAGGGTGTCGGCGTCGAGGGCGATCAGAAGCGGGTCGGGTTTTTCGAAAGAGAGCCGTTGCAAGGCCAGATCGAAGCCGATTTTGCGGGCTAGGCCGACCCCGCCGTCTTTGGCCGGCAGTTCCAAGCCCGGCGAGGCCGCATCGATCCAGGCCAGGTGCAGACCTGGATGTTTCCATAAGCCATCGGCCAGTTCCCTCAGGGTGTGCTGATTGTCATTTTTATCCTTAACGGTGCTGTCCGGGCGCTGGTTGATTACTAAAAGTATCAACGTTTTGGCCAGGTATTCGGGAGGGTTGGCCGTCAGGGTTTTGAGGGTCGCAGGCAGGGTGGCGTTTTCGGCCAGGACGGGGATCACCACCGCCATGGAGAAATCGTGACGTTCGGTGCCAGTGATACACCACGGGCCCTTGCTGGCGCGGCTGGTTAAATATCGGACGACAGGTTGAGGCAGGGCGCTCATGGTGCGGCAGACTGAGCCTGCAGGCCTGCCTCGGCGGCGACCTGCAACAGTTCTTTTAGCGGTTCTCCAGCGCCGTTGAGCCAGTGGATGGCGACACCCTGTTTCTCCATACGCCGAAACCAGGTTTCCTGGCGTTTGGCGAACTGATGAATCGCGCTGTTGAGTTTTTGAAACATGTCATTGCGGGTTAGTTGGCCTTGCAGGTGTTGGGCGATGAGGCGATATTCAAGGCCATAATATTCGAGATTGGCATAGGGAATGCCGGCCTCATGCAGATGCAGCACCTCCTCGATCATCCCCTCAGCTAGGCGCTGTTTGAGGCGTTCGGTGATGCGTTGGCGTAACACTGGGCGGTCCCAGCGTACGCCGAACACCAATGGTTCGATGGCTGGCAGGGGCAGGGGGGCGGTATCCTGTTCTCCTATGGCGATTTCAATGGCCCGCACCAGTCGCTCGCGATCCTGCAAGTCGCTGGTATTGTGCTGTTCCGGGCGCGCTTGCAGCAGGCGATGCTGCAAGCCGTTCAGGTCCAGTTCGGCGAGCTCGGCACGTAGGGCGGGATTCTCTGGCACCTTGACCAGTCGGTAGCGACGCAGCGCGGCATCGAGATATAGGCCGGTGCCGCCCACCAGCATCGGCAACCGGCCGCTGCTTTGAATAACTTTAAAGGCCGTGACAAAACGCTCCTGAAAGTCGAAGACGCTGAATTCGCTACCAGCCTCGACAATATCGATGAGATGATATGGGCTGTCACCGTATTCGGCCAGATCCTTGCCGGTGCCGATGTCCATACCGCGAAACACCTGGCGAGAGTCGGCGGAGATGATTTCACCGCCGAACTGCTGAGCGGCGGCCACAGCGAGACGGGTTTTGCCCGAAGCGGTCGGGCCAAGGATGACGAGCAGGTTGTAATTCATAGATTTATCGACATCCTTTACTTTGCAAAGCCGTAGGAGAGGGTAAAATTAAATTCAGGACCACTTTGTAGGTATGTATGGTCTCTGTTGCCGGTGTACAGAGGCAGATTGCCATGATAGAAGTTTTTGCCTTCAAGTTCAATGATTGTGCCGAAAGTAGGGTGATTCCTTCTTTCTTTTGGCGGTTATCTCTGGTAGGTTTAGCCACTCATAATCCACCCCGATGCCGGTTTATTGGCACAGCCTTTTGATACTGTAATCCTATGACCCCAGCACCCCGCGACACCGACTCCGCTAGCGACCAGGCCCTCGTCGTGCCCCGCGCCGAGCACCGTATCTCCCGTAAGCAAATTGACGAGAACACCCTTAAGGTTCTCTACCGGTTGCGCCGGCATGGCTATCAAGCCTATCTGGTCGGCGGCGGAGTGCGTGACTTGCTCCTTGAGCGTCAGCCTAAGGATTTCGACGTCGCCACCGATGCCACCCCGGACCAGGTCAAGGGATTGTTTCGCAACTGCTTTTTGGTCGGTCGGCGATTTCGTTTGGCCCATATCCGATTCGCCGGTAACTATTTGGTTGAGGTCGCCACCTTTCGCCGTCAGCCCCGCCCCGAGGAGTTGCCGGACGACCCCGACGAGCACTTTTTCTTTACCGAAAATGTCTTCGGTTCGCCGCGAGAAGATGCTTTCCGTCGCGACTTCACTATCAATGGCATGTTTTACAACATCGAAGATTTTTCCATTATCGACCATGTTGGCGGTTTGCAGGATCTTGCCGACCGGCGGCTGCGAGTGATCGGTGATCCCCTGGTGCGCTTTACAGAGGACCCGGTGCGTATGCTGCGGGCTCTGGAGTTTACCGCCCGGCTCGGTTTTAACCTCGACGAATCGGTGCGTCAGGCTATCTATCTGCGGGCGCCCCTTATCGCCGAGGCGGCCACCGCTCGCATTCGCGAAGAGCTGATGGAGCTGTTTCGTCACAAGGTGGCGGCGCCTGTGCTGCGTGACGCTCAATCTCTCGGCCTGCTGCCCCATCTGCTGGGTGGTTTCGAAGGCGAGGTCGAGACCTTTGAACTGCTAGAGCAGATTGACCGCCGTACTGCTTCCGGTCGGCCCATCGAGGAGCATCTGGCCCTGTCGGCGCTCTTTTTGGACCGTTATCGGCATGCCTGCCAGACTCAGGATGCCCAGACCATCGGCGACGCTATTCGTATCGCCAATCATCTACTGGTTCCCCATTGTGGCTATTTTCGTATTTCCAATGCCATTCGCCATCAGGCGCGGGAACTGCTGGTCGGCTTTTTCCGTCTGGCTCGCGGCCGCGGTCGCCGCGGCGAAAAACGCTTTCTGCATCATCCTTTTGCTGCTGCATCGGTAGAGCTGTTTAGTCTGTGGAGCGAGGCGAGCGGCCAGGAGCAGGAGCTGGCGGCCGATTGGCGACAGGTGATCGAAGGGATTGCTGCTCCACCGGCTAAGACGCAAGAGGGAGAGGCAACTAGTCGTCGGCCTCGGCGTCGGCGTAAGAGTCGCAGGCCGCCGGTGGATAAGAAGGTTTAGCGAAGCTGTGTGGTGAGCTGGATCGTGCAGGCCGTTTTAGATGAAAAGCAAAACCGGCGGGACGCGGCCCGCCAGCCGCCCTACTTTTTGTCCAAGCCAACAAAAAGTAGGCAAAAAATGGCTGCCACTGCGTGGAGCATGCCGTCACGGATGGTCGGAGGAGGCTAATAACTGTTGAACCATTCTACAGCGGCAGCAATTTCTTTATGCGGCTCCTCTTTCGACAGTTTGTTATTGAACGATCGGTCCGCTTCTCTTTCGCAAGTGTGATCGAAGGTGCTGTTGGGTTTCAAACCAACAACGCATATGCGTCGTCGTTACGGGCCCCCCTGCTGTCCTCGGCGAACTAAGATTGTTGATTTCAGCCAGTTTTAGTTGAAAAGCAAGGCCGGTAGTTTGCGTCTCGCCAATAGGTTGTTTAAGTATCGACTACTTTCCGTAGCTGCTCCCGCAATACCTTTGAGGGCAGCGTCAGCCGTTCCAGCGTGAGTTCTTAACGAGTGAGGAGGAACCATGCAATGTCCCCGTTGTCAGGCCCCTGTTTCCGAGCAAGCCAAGTTTTGTGACCAGTGCGGCGTTCGGTTGATCAAC
>JAIOSZ010000183.1 GCA_021107335.1 Desulfuromonadaceae bacterium
AGTGCCGTTCTCGATTTGAAACTCGACAAGTTGCCGAAATGCCTCCTCGTCAAAGCGCCCCTCATTGTCGAAGGGGGTGATGATGGCTACGATAGATCCTCTGAACATGACTGGTTCCTCCAGTATTAGCGAATCAATTGGACGCGTGTTGCCTCGGAAGTTCCGGAGGCAGACAGCGGGCTCAGATCCCTTCCGGGATGCTTTCGCCTTTAATCAGGTCGTCATAGGTTTCCCGTTGGCGAATTACCAGCACCTGGTCGCCTTTGACCATCACCTCTGGAGTGCGAGGCCGGCTGTTGTAGTTGGAGGCCATGGTGAAACCGTAAGCACCAGCTGAGGTGACGGCCAACAGTTCGCCCTGTTTGAAGACCGGTATTTCCCGGTCCTGAGCGAGAAAATCACCGGACTCGCAGATCGGTCCAACCACGTCGGCAACCATTCGTTCGCTGGTTGAGCAGTCTATCGGTTTGATGCCCTGGTAAGAACCATAAAGGGCCGGGCGTGCCAGGTCGTTCATGGCCGCATCGACGATGACGAAGTTTTTCGCTTCGCCTTCCTTGACGTACAGAACCTTGGCAGCAAGGATTCCGGCGTTGCCAACCATCATTCGGCCCGGTTCGAAGATCAGAGTAACATCCAGCCCGTCGGTGGCCTCGATGATCACTTTAGCATAATCGGCCGGGCTCGGTGGTTCTTCGTCATCATAGGTGATACCCAGGCCGCCGCCCAAATCGAGATATTTAATGGCGAAGCCTTCTTGCTGAAGAGTTTCAACCAGTTCGCGAATTTTTTTGATGGCGTCGACAAAGGGTGACAGTTTGGTCAACTGGCTGCCGATATGGCAATCAACACCGATTACTTCCAGGTTGGGCATGGCAGCGGCGCGGCGGTAATCTTCCAGCGCTTGGCTAATGTTGATGCCGAACTTGGCTTGCTTCATTCCGGTGGAGATATAGGGGTGGGTTTGGGGATCGACATCGGGATTGACACGAATAGCGATACCGGCCTTCTTGCCGAGCCGTCCGGCGACCCGGTCGATGGTCTCCAGCTCCTGGGGCGATTCGACATTGAACATCAGGATGCCAGCGTTGAGGGCTGCTTCGATCTCCAGTTCGGTCTTGCCCACGCCGGAATAGACGATTTTTTGCGGATCGCAACCGACCTGTTGGGCGCGAAACAGCTCCCCGCCAGAAACCATGTCAAAACCAGCGCCGAGAGAGACAAAGGTCTTGAGCACTGCCAGGTTGCTATTGGCCTTGATGGAATAGCAAACGATATGGGGGACGCTGGCAAAAGCCGAAGTGAAGGCCTCCATATGGCGGCTCAGAGTGGCATGGGAATAGAGGTAGAAGGGGGTGCCAACCTGTGCTGCGATGTCCTTGACGGGGACCTCTTCGCAATAAAGGTCGTTTCCCTGGTACTGAAAGTGATTCATGGGAGCTCTCCTGAAATTCGCTAGCGAAACTATGAAGAAAAGTAGGCGATTAAAAATATTGGTAGCTTAAGTTTAAAAAAACAATCCTTAACACTGGCTCGCCGGGGAAGTCAAAGCTGCCTATGGTGTGACGACCAGAGTCTCCGAAAGAGCACTTTCCAGCACCTGTTCGGCCTGTCGCGCGACAGTGCGGATGGCATAGACGTAACTGTGGTTTGCTTCAAAACCGCTATCCATAAAACGCGGCTGGCTGAGCAGCTTGTCGTTGCGGGGGGCGGCGTCGAAGGCCCTTCCGGGTCGGCGGCGATAGACCTGGTAGCCGACGAGTTTCATACCCTCTGGCAACTCTGCAGCTTGCCAGCTGAGTAGCAGACCACTGTCTTGTTGTTTTGCCTTAGGTGCAGTGGGAGCCGGAGGCGGCATAGCGAGAGTCTGGCGTCGCTCGATGGGCGGCCCGTCCTGGCCCCAGCGATTAAAAGGCACTACTTTGTAGCTATAACCCCGTCCTGCTTCAAGGCCGTTGTCGAGCAGAAACAACCGTCCGTTGCGGCGCTGGGTGTGTCCCAGGTAGTCGAGTTCTACCAGCCTCCAAAGGGGCGCGTTGTCCCGACAGTCGGGGCAGTCTTCTACGGGATCGAAGCTCTGTCGATAGACGCGGAACCCGGCCAGATCGGTCAACTCGCTGCCGTCCTGATTAGTGCGGGGTATACTCCAGCTGAGTAGCAGGCCATCACCCTGCTGGTGCAGGGTCATCTCCGGTGGTGCCGCTGGCAACGGTTGTGCCAGGGGTCGCACCGGTCCCTTGGTGCCGCAGCCGACCAGTAGAATCAGAAGTAGAAGAGTTAGCGTCAGAGTGACGGAGTGTAGTCGACAATTCATGGCATTAAGCCCTTTCGGACCTATCTTGGCGAGCCCGATCAATCTCCCGCTGCACTGCCTCGCGGGCGGTGCCGCCGGTGGCACGACGAGCATTGACCGAGGCGTCCAGGGTAACATAGTCGTAGATATCGGCTTCGATGTGCTCTGAGAAAGAGCGGAACTCTTCAAGGCTCAATTCGGGAATGTCCTTGTTGTTCTCGATGCAGTAACGCACTGTCTTACCGACGATCTCGTGAGCATCGCGAAAGGGGACGCCTTTGCGCACCACATAGTCGGCTACATCGGTGGCCGTGGAGAAGCCCCGTGCTGCAGCTTCTCGCATGTTGTCCGCATTCACGGTGAGTTGGGCGATCATGTCGGCGAAAACCTTGAGGCTGCCCTTGACCGTGTCCAATGTATCGAACAGCGGTTCCTTGTCTTCCTGCATGTCCTTATTGTAAGCCAGTGGCAGGGCTTTCATCACCGTCAGCAGGCTCACCATATTACCGTAGACCCGGCCGGTTTTGCCTCGCACTAGTTCCGGTACGTCGGGATTCTTCTTTTGCGGCATGATCGAGCTGCCGGTGCAGAAGGAATCGGACAGGGAGATAAAGTCAAAATCGGCGCTGGACCAGATAATCAATTCTTCGGAGAGACGCGAGAGGTGCATCATCAAGATGGACGAAGCGCCGCAGAATTCCAAGGCGAAGTCCCGATCGGAAACCGAATCGAGACTGTTGCGGGTCACGCCATCAAAACCGAGTTGTTCAGCAACGAATTCCCGGTCGATGGGGAAGGTGGTCCCAGCCAAAGCCCCGGCTCCCAGGGGCATCAGGTTGAGGCGTTTGAACAGATCTTTGAGTCGACCAGCGTCGCGGCGCAACATCTCGTAGTAGGCCAGCATGTGGTGGGAAAAGAGTACCGGCTGGGCCGTTTGCAGGTGAGTATACCCGGGCATGATCACCGATAGGTTGCTATCCGCCTGGTTAAGCAAGGATTCTTGCAATTTATCCAGATAGCTTTGAATCGCTTGTAATTCATCCCGCAGGTAGAGGCGTATATCCAGTGCTACCTGGTCGTTACGGGAGCGGGCCGTGTGGAGTTTGCCGCCCACTGATCCGATGCGCTCGATAAGCTGCGCTTCGATGTTCATATGGATATCTTCAAGAGATACGGAAAACTCAAAGTTACCCGCCTCAATGTCGACCTGAATCGACTCTAGACCGGAGACGATGGTCTGCGCTTCCTCATTGGTGATGATATTCTGTTTCGCCAGCATGCGTGCATGGGCGATGGATCCCTGAATATCGTAGCGGTAAAGGCGCTGATCGAAATCGATAGAGGCGGTAAAGGCCTCAACAAATTCATCGGTTGGCTGAGTGAAACGGCCGGCCCAGGGTTTTTTGCTCATGATTACTTAGTACTCCGATTGATGTGCATGTCGATCGGGATAGAACGCTTCTGATGCTCAGTAAAAAGTCCAAAAGTCTATCATCAATCGTATGCCCATGGACCTTCTTCGCGCTCTTTGCAATCGAAGCCGCGCAGAGCGTGAAGAAAATCTTGATGGTTGAATTGTTTTTTTCGTCTACTCAGATCGGCATGTTCTGTTTCTTCCTCATCGCGCTGCGAACCCGCAGGCGCAACGAATTCAGACGAATGAAGCCTTCGGCGTCGGCCTGGTTGTAGACCTCGTCAGCCTCGAAGGTGGCGATTTCCGGATCGAACAGGCTGTCGGTCTCGGACTTGCGGCCCACCACACGGCAGTGGCCTTTGTAGAGCTTGACCCGGGCCATACCATTGACGCATTTCTGGGTTTCGTCGATCAGGGCCTGCATGGCTTCCCGCTCGGGGGCGAACCAGAATCCGTTGTAGACCGTGGTAGCGTAGCGGGGGATCATGGAGTCGCGCAGGTTCAGCACTTCGCGGTCCATGGTGATCTGCTCGATACCGCGATGAGCTTCTTCGAGGATTGTGCCGCCGGGAGTCTCATAGA
>JAIOSZ010000248.1 GCA_021107335.1 Desulfuromonadaceae bacterium
AACAGCTGGAAATAAGCATTGTGCCTGCTCACGGCGATGGGGAAAGTGAATTTTTGATCGGTATTGCACCTCAGGCTCAGACCGTTTTAAAACACTTTCCTCTCAAGGAAGCCTTTAGGCACGGCGTCGCCCGCAGCTGGGAACTGATTGACCTCACCCTGACTTTTATTCAAAAACTGGTACTCGGCAAGGTTTCCTCCAGCAATATTGGCGGACCCATCACCGTCATTCAGGTGGCCGGTCAAGCCGCCCAGACTGATTTGGCCAGTGTCCTCTCGGTCCTGGCTTTTCTCAGTATTCAACTGGGGATCCTGAATCTTTTCCCCATACCGATTCTCGATGGCGGTCATCTATTATTCGGGCTCTTTGAACTGGTTTTCCGTCGCCCCTTGTCCCTGCGGATACGCGAAGTAGCGCAACAGGTAGGCCTGCTGTTCATCGTGTTGCTCATGGCGCTGGCTTTTTATA
The DNA here is from genome assembly GCA_021107335.1 of Desulfuromonadaceae bacterium. GTDB lineage: Bacteria > Desulfobacterota > Desulfuromonadia > Desulfuromonadales > Syntrophotaleaceae > Syntrophotalea_A. The sequence goes on from JAIOSZ010000248.1 coordinate 469, forward strand.
ACGATATCTTAAGAGTCTTTAACGGAGGACAATAATGGCCGAGTGTCTTCTAACTATCGATACCTCGACTCCCGCCGGCAGCGTGGCGCTTAGTCGTGGTGAAGAGCTGATCGGCGAAGTGTTGCTCAACCTTCGCTCCACCCACAGCGACCGCCTGCTACCTGCAGTGCAACTGTTGCTGCAGGATGCCGGTTTGAAACTAGATGAACTCGATGCATTCGGCATTGTTCTAGGTCCTGGCTCCTTCACCGGTTTGCGGGTCGGAGTCGCCACAGTTAAGGGGTTGGCGCTAGCCACGGCTAAGCCGGTGGTTGGGGTTTCGTCTCTGCAAACTCTGGCCCTGCAGGTGCCTTATCCGGCCTATCCGTTGAGTGTCTGGCTCGATGCGCGTAAACAGGAGGTTTATGCGGGGCGCTATCACTGGGAAGGGGGGCTTCCGGTCGCTCTTCATAGGGAACGGGTTGCCTCGCCGGAACAGTTGCTTGAAGAAATTTCTGAAGATATGTTGATCATCGGTAGCGGTGCGGTGGCCTACCGCTCCTTGATCGTGCGGCGGCTCGGTTCCCGTGCCCATTTTGTCCCTTGGCCCCTGCAGCAACCCCGCGCTTCTTCCGCTGCAGCATTGGCTCTGGCCGCTTTGCGTAATCAGGAGACGATTTCCCTGGAAATGCTGGAGCCCAGCTATATAAGGCTTTCGGAGGCTGAAGTAATGCTGGCCAGACGAGCTGGTGACAACCCGATTGAAGGTTGACAAGGGTAGGGCGTTTCGCTATTTTAAAGATGGTTTTCCGCTCTTTATCAACCCTTGCAGGGAGGTGCTGAATGGAAGGACAGGATCTGGCTTCACTCCAGCAGTTGTGTGACGATAGACCTCGTTTTCGTCTACTTTTTGAAGAGCATTTGCTCTTGGAAAAACAGCTGGCTACCTTGGACCAAAAAATACATTTGACCCCTGAAGAAGAGCTTGAACGCAAAAAAATTCAAAAATTGAAATTGGCGGGGAAAGACGAAATGGAGTACATTAAGCGGGAGTTGACACAGTAAACTTTCCCGGTACCGGTTATGAAAGGGTTTGGGCTGGTTGCTCGAACCCTTTCTACATTTGGCTCTACTTTGGTCCGGCTAAACATTTGTTTAGTGGCCCTCTCTGTATTGCAGGTCTAACTTTTGATATCGGCATAGATTAGACGCTGCAGCTCGCAGTTGTCTGTAACGATAAATCCAGAATTCATGTTTTTTTGTTGAGTGCGCGGCTGGATAAAATATGACATTGAACACTATTTAACTTATCTTATCTGCACATAGAAAGGCTCTGATCGTATGACAAGCAAGCGTAGCGATGCAATCACCCAAGGTTTTGAACGCGCTCCTCATCGGGCCCTGCTGCTCGGTACAGGTCTGCCCCGCTCAGAAATGGGCAAGCCACTGATCGGAATCGCCACCTCCTTTACCGACCTGATTCCCGGCCATATCGGCATGCGTGATCTGGAACGTTTTATTGAAAAGGGTGTCCATACCGGCGGAGGCTATTCCTTTCTGTTCGGCATTCCGGGAGTCTGTGATGGCATCGCTATGGGGCATAAGGGCATGCACTATTCCCTGGCTACCCGCGAACTGATCGCCGATATGGTGGAATCCATCACTGAGGCCCATCGTCTCGATGGCCTGGTGCTGCTTACTAACTGTGACAAGATCACCCCCGGCATGCTTATGGCCGCGGCCCGTCTTGATGTCCCCTGTATTGTGGTTACTGCCGGCCCCATGCTGACCGGTTCCGGACGTGATGGACGACGCTATTCATTTGTTACCGATACCTTTGAGGCTATGGCTCGCTTCAAGGCAGGTGAGATCAACGAAAAAGAATTGACCCAGTGCGAAGATAAGGCCTGTCCTGGAGCCGGATCCTGTCAGGGCTTGTTCACCGCTAACACCATGGCTATTCTCACCGAAACCCTCGGCATGAGTCTGGTTGGCTGTGGCACGGCACTGGCTGTTTCTTCTCATAAACGGCGTCTGGCCTTTGCCTCTGGCGAGCGGATTGTCGATCTGGTCAAGCAGGACATCACCCCCCGCAAGATTCTGACTCGGGCTGCCTTTGAAAATGCCATCCGTGTCGATCTAGCCCTCGGGGGATCTAGCAATACGGTACTGCATCTGCTCTCCATTGCCCATGAGGCGGAAGTCGATGTGCCTCTTGATTTGTTTGACGAATTGAGTCGCACCACGCCGCAAATTGCTTCCATGAATCCTGGTGGCAAGCACTTTATGGAGGACCTGGATGCTGCCGGTGGCGTGCCAGGAGTTCTCTCCCAACTTGGCGATCTGGTGCTGGATAATCCGACCCTGAGCGGACCATCGGTCAAGGAGATTATTTCCGGGGTGCCCCCCGTCGACGACGAAGTTATTCGTCCTATGAGCGATCCGGTGCGTGCTGAAGGGGGAATTGCCATTCTTAGTGGTAATCTGGCGCCGGACGGCGCGGTGGTTAAGCAGTCCGGAGTCTCGGATAAGATGATGGAGTTTGAGGGTGTCGCCCGCTGCTTCAATTCCGAAGAACAGGCCATGGAAGCGTTGATGAGTGGCCAGGTCGTTGCCGGTGATGTGGTAGTCATTCGCTACGAAGGTCCCAAAGGTGGACCCGGTATGCGTGAAATGCTCGCCCCGACGGCTACCTTGATGGGCCTCGGTCTTGGGGACAGTGTGGCACTGGTCACCGACGGTCGCTTCTCCGGAGGCACCCGTGGCCCTTGTATTGGACATATTTCCCCTGAAGCTATGGTCGGCGGGCCTATCGCCCTGGTTGAGGACGGTGATAAGATCCGTCTCAATATCCCCCAGAGGCGCCTTGAGGTTCTGGTGGACGATGCAGTGCTTGCTGATCGCCGGGATAAGTGGGTGCGTCCCGAGCCGAAAATCAAGAAAGGTTGGCTGTCCCGTTACGCTGCTGTGGTAACGTCGGCCAATACCGGTGCCGTGTGTAAGGCGGACTGAGGGATACACGTTTTTTGATTTAGTTGATGTGCATAGAGCGGTAGGAGGCTGTTTGTGAAAAAAACCGGATCACAGATTTTGTTGGAATGCCTGCAGCAGGAAGGGGTCGATACTGTTTTCGGCTACCCCGGCGGTACGGTCATCAACATTTATCACGATATTGCGGATTATCCCATCCACCATATTTTGACTCGTCACGAGCAGGCTGCGGTGCATGCCGCCGATGGCTATGCCCGCACCACGGGCAAGGTCGGAGTCGCCATCGCCACTAGCGGGCCAGGTGCAACCAACACCGTTACCGGTATCGCCACCGCTTATATGGACTCGGTGCCGATGGTGATTATCACCGGTCAGGTGCCGACGCCACTGATTGGCAACGACGCCTTTCAAGAAGTCGACATTATCGGTATCACCCGCTCTATTACTAAGCATAATTATCTGGTGCAGGACATTAAGGACCTGTCTCGTATCGTCAAACAGGCCTTTTACATTGCCCGCACTGGACGGCCTGGCCCGGTTTTGATCGATCTGCCCAAGGATATTCAGGTGGCTAGTGCCAAGTTTGAGTACCCTGAAAAGGTTGAATTGCGTGGCTACAAGCCGACCTATAGCGGCAATGCGCGGCAGATGGAGAAGGCTGCTCGCATGATTTTAGCGTCTCGCAAGCCGGTGCTTTATGTCGGTGGCGGTGCAACTGGAGCCGATGCCTCGGAGGATCTGCTGGCCTTTGCCGAGATGACTCAGGCGCCGGTGACCACCACCCTGATGGGTATGGCTTCTTTTCCCCAACGCCATCCTCAAGCCCTGGGTATGCTCGGCATGCACGGTACCTATTATGCCAACATGGCGGTGACTAACTCTGATCTGCTCATAGCGGTGGGTGCCCGGTTCGATGACCGGGTGACCGGTAAGATCGCCTCTTTTGCTCCCCATGCCAAGATCATCCACATCGATATCGATCCTACTTCTATCAAAAAGAACGTGCGGGTCGATCTGCCCATTGTGGGCGATCTTAAGGATGTGCTGAATAAGCTCGGCGTCGCTCTGGGCGAGAGGCCCGAGGAGTTAGCGGCCATGGTCGATGGCTCCGCAGCCTGGCGGACGGAGATCGACGATTGGAAGAGCAGCCATCCCATGGGCTATCAGGCCAGTGATTCCATCATCAAGCCCCAATATGTTATTGAGCAGCTGCGGGAGTTAACCGCTGATGATGCCATCATCACCACCGAGGTCGGTCAGCATCAGATGTGGACCGCTCAGTTCTTTTCATTCAGTCAGCCCCGGACCTTCCTCACCTCCGGTGGGCTGGGAACCATGGGCTATGGTTTGCCGGCTGCCGTCGGTGCCCAGGCGGCCTTTCCTGAGCGGCAGGTCATCGACATCTCCGGTGACGGCTCCTTTCAGATGAATTCGCAAGAGCTAGCGACCCTGGTGCAGTACAAGCTGCCGGTGAAGATCGCTATTCTCAACAATAATTACCTCGGTATGGTGCGTCAGTGGCAGGAGATGTTCTTTGATCGCCGCTACAGCGAGACGACCATGGAACTGCCCATCGACTTTGTCAAACTGGCTGAAGCCTATGGCGCCACCGGTCTCCGCGCCACTCGGCCCGAAGAGGTCGGTGAGGTTATTCGCAAGGCCTTGGCAACCCCTGGTCCGGTGCTCATGGAGTTCAAAGTCGACCGGGAAGAAAACGTTATGCCCATGGTGCCGGCCGGAGCGGCAATCAACGAGATGGTGCTGGCTTCTTAGCCGGTGGCCTACGCAAATCTATGGAGTGCTTTGAAACCATGAAACATACCATTTCGGTTTTGGTGGAAAACGAGTTTGGTGTCCTGACCCGGGTGGCGGGGCTTTTTTCCGGACGTGGCTTTAATATCGAGAGTCTGTCCGTGGCGCCGACCCTCGATCCGAGTGTTTCCCGCATGACCATTGTCACCCGCGGCGACGATCGGATTCTGGAACAGATCAACAAACAACTCAATAAGTTGATCGATACCATCAAGGTGACGGATTTTACCGGTCAGGACTATGTCGAACGGGAAATGGCCCTGGTCAAGGTGGCTGCCGAAGAGGAGACTCGCGCCGAAGTTTTGCGCATTGTCGATATCTTCCGCGCCAAGGTGGTCGATGTAACGCCGCGTTCCTATACCCTGGAGGTAACCGGTGTGCCGACCAAGCTCGACGCGGTCATTGATCTGCTCAAACCCATGGGCATCAAGGAGTTGGTGCGCTCCGGTCCTATAGTCATTGGCCGAGGTCAGTAACGACCGTTCAGTTACTCGGCAGGCAGGGTTGCCGGTTATGACCGCCAGTTAGCGTCAGTGCCGAGCATCTTGTCGAGTAAGTTGGTGGTCGTCTGCGTGGTATCGTGAACTGGCTTGGTGACGACAAGTCGGATAAACAGCTACTTTAATTAACCCGTCGGGCTAGAGCGTTAGGAAAACCCTTACGACTCATCGGCGCGGTTCAGTCGAGGATATTACCATGAAAAACCAGCATCAACCGGTCGCCTCTGAAGGCTACCCCTTTATCGCGCTTTTCGCCTTTGTCACTCTGGTCTTTGCGCTGCTCAGTTGGGGGACGCTAACTGTTCTGGCCTTGGCTTTGACCCTGTTTACGGTCTATTTCTTTCGCAATCCTGAGCGTCATGTAGAGGCTGAGGAGTCGGCGGTTGTGTCGCCGGCGGACGGCAAGGTGGTGTTCGTAGGTCCGGTGACTGAGGAACGCTACTTCAAGAGCGAGGCAATCAAGGTCAGTATCTTCATGTCGGTATTCGATGTGCATGTCAACCGGGTGCCCTGCGACGGCAAGGTGGTCGATAAGTTCTACAACAAGGGTGAGTTCTTTAACGCTGCCCTCGATAAGGCTAGTTTGCAGAACGAGCAGGCCGGTACCCTGGTCGAACACCCTTCAGGTAAGCGACTGTTGTTTGTACAGATCGCCGGTCTGATCGCGCGACGGATTGTGGTCTATCCGCAAATCGGCGATTTGCTCAAGCGGGGCATGCGCTGCGGTCTGATACGCTTCGGCTCCCGGGTCGATGTTTACTTTCCTGCCGATTCTGATGTGCTGATTAACGTCGGTGATCGTGCCAAAGCTGGAGAAACCATTTTGGGCTACCTCAAATGAGCGAATCATCGTCCTCTTTAGATCGTCGGGAGAGCTTGCGTAAGGGTGTCTACCTGCTGCCAAACCTCTTTACCACTGGCACTCTGTTTGCTGGCTTTTACGGCATTATCTCCACCATGAATGGTGGCTACTATGTGGCTGCTTGGTTCATTCTCGTCTCGGCAATTTTTGATGTACTGGATGGCAAGGTCGCTCGACTGACCGGCACCACCAGTCGCTTTGGTGTTGAGTATGACTCGCTGGCCGATTTGGTTGCGTTTGGCGTCGCTCCCGGGTTGCTTATGTATTCCTGGGCCCTTAAACCCTTTGGCAAGCTTGGCTGGTTGGCAGCTTTTCTTTATGTGGTCTGCGGCGCCCTGCGCCTGGCCCGGTTCAATGTCCAAGTTGACACCGTTGAGTCGAAGCGTTTTCTCGGCCTGCCGATTCCTGCTGCAGCGAGCATGGTGGCTAGCTGCGTACTGCTCTTTTATCATTTGGGCGGCTCGGGTAGTATCCGCAAGGTGTCCGTACTGATTCTTATCTATGTGCTGGCGTTGCTTATGGTCAGTAATGTTCGCTACTACTCCTTCAAGGACCCCGAGCTGGTCAAGCGCCAGCCCTTCGGTTTTCTGGTGTTGTTGATCTTTGTGGTCATCGTGGTGGTGGCCGAACCACAGATCATGATTTTTGCACTGTTTGGCTTCTATTTGCTGTCGGGTCCTGCTAGCTATCTGTTTCGTCTGCCCCTGCTGCGCCGCCTACGCCGAAGGCGGGGAGACGGGTAGAAGTTTTAGGTTACTGAAAGGCTGTTTTGTCTGCCTTAAAATCGACGGCATTCCGGGGCTTTTGACGTAAAAGCCCTTGACACTTTCTGGGCCGATCTGGTTTAACTGATACCAGCTCAATGGAAAGGCGTTGAAGAGGAGTAGTAGGCCTGTCCCCTGTTGTAGAGAGCCGGCGGTTGCTGCAAGCCGGTACAGGGAAGGTTGAACTCGCCTCGGAGCCGCCTTGGTGAAGCGGATGCTTTGAAAAAGGCCGTTAGCCAAGGACGTTAGCCCGCGTAAAGGGTCAAGGAAGGGCCGCTACGGCGGCTGAATCAGGGTGGTACCGCGAAGCTGAAGCTCTCGCCCCTGTTTATGGGTGGGTGCTTTTTTTTGTCTGTTGCACCTAGTGGAGCGCGCTTAACCATGATACTGAAAGGAGGTGGTCTTGTGGAATCGGACCTGAGTGAGCTGGGAGTTTCCAGCCAGCACCCAATACACCGGATTTACCAAGCTATTCGACACAGGACTCCCCGTACCGTAGAAGCAGTTGTACAACAGATCTTCTGGAGGTCACATGGATAACGTTAAAACCATCAAGATTTTTGATACCACCTTGCGTGACGGTGAACAATCTCCCGGCGCTAGTATGAACATCGATGAGAAGCTGCGTATCGCTGCGCAGCTCGAAAAGCTTAATGTCGATGTCATCGAAGCCGGTTTTCCTATCGCTTCCGAGGGGGATTTTGAGGCCGTCAGACGGGTCGCAAAAGCGACTCAGCACAGTCAAATCGCCGGACTGAGCCGTGCCAGCAACCTGGATATCGACTGTGCCTGGAAGGCCCTCAAGCCTGCCGGGGAACGGGCCCGTATTCATACTTTCATCGCCACTAGTGACATTCACCTGAAATACAAACTCAAGATGAGTGAGCAGCAGGTGATCGACACCGCCGTGGCCGCGGTGCAGCGAGCCGCCGGTTATACACCTAATGTGGAATTTTCCGCCGAGGACGCGGTTAGGACCCGTTTGCCCTTTCTCGCCCAGGTGGTGGAGGAGGTCATTGCCGCCGGTGCCAAAGTGGTGAACATTCCCGATACCGTTGGCTATACCATTCCTTCCGAGTACTTCGATATCATCAAGTATCTCAAGGATCATGTGCCCAATGTCGACCAGGCGATCCTTTCGGTGCATTGTCATAACGATCTCGGTCTGGCCGTAGCTAACTCTCTGGCCGCAGTACAGGCCGGCGCCGAACAGGTTGAGTGCACCATCAACGGTATCGGCGAGCGGGCGGGTAACTGCTCTCTGGAGGAGATCGTTATGGCCCTGCGCACCCGCCATGACATCATGCCCTTCCGTACCGAGGTGGTTACAGAGCACATATATTCTACCAGCAAGCTGTTGTCGACTATCACTGGTATCGTGGTGCAGCCAAATAAGGCCATTGTCGGTGCCAATGCCTTTGCCCATGAGGCGGGCATCCACCAGCACGGTATGCTGATGGATAAATCGACCTACGAGATCATGACTCCCGAATCTATCGGCTTGACTAAGAACAAGCTGGTGCTCGGCAAGCATTCCGGTCGTCATGCTTTCGGCCTGCGGCTGACGGAACTCGGCTACGAACTGAACAAGGAAGATCTCAATAAAGCCTTTGTCCGCTTCAAGGCCCTGGCCGACAAGAAGAAGGATATCTACGACGAGGATCTCGACGCCATCGTCGCCGATGAAATAATCCGTATCGAAGAGCGCTACAAGTTGCTTGAGATGAGTATCGCCTCCGGATCGTTTGCTGCGCCGACAGCCACCGTGGCCATGGAGGTTGAGGGCAAAGTCAAAAAGACCGCCCTGATGGGAGGCGGACCCGTCGATGCCACCTTTAAAGCTATTAAGAAGCTGACCAAGAGCCAGGCTAAATTGCTCGACTTTACTGTTGGTGCCATTACCGGCGGCACCGATGCCCAGGGTGAATGCACTGTGCGGCTAGAACTCGATGGTCGCGAGGTGATTGGTCAAGGAGCGCATCTCGACATAATCGTCGCTAGTGCTAAGGCCTATATTAATGCTTTGAACAAGCTCGTCAGTGTGCTGGAACGTACCGCTGGCGGCCTTTAACGAACAGGCCCCGGTCTATACCTGGGCTGATGATATTTAAGGAGTAAGTAGATGGGACAAACTATCGCAGAAAAAATCTTCGCCGCGCATCTTCGCGACGAGCCTTTCGACGGCACCTATGTGCTTGACCTCGATCGGGTTCTCTGTCACGAGATCACCACGCCGATTGCCATCTCGGATCTGCAGTGGCGTGAAAAGGATCGGGTCTTCGACCGGACCAAGATCAAGGCGGTCATCGATCATGTCACGCCGGCCAAGGACACCAAGACTGCCATTCAGGGTAAGATGCTGCGTGACTGGGCTGGGCGTCACGACATCCCAGACTTTTTTGATGTCGGCCAGAACGGTGTCTGCCATGTACTGTTTCCAGAAAAGGGCTTCATCCGTCCCGGTTTTACGGTGATCATGGGCGATAGCCATACCTGTACCCACGGAGCCTTCGGCGCTTTTGCCGCCGGGGTTGGCACCACCGACCTCGAAGTCGGCATCCTCAAGGGGGTCTGTGCCTTTCGCAAACCGGCCAGTATCCTGGTTAATATCAGCGGTCAATTGCAGGACCAGGTGGTTTCCAAGGACGTGATTCTGCATGTCATTCAGAAGCTCGGTGTTAACGGCGCTACCGACCGAGTTATCGAATTTCGCGGCCCGGTGGTCGATGCCATGAGCATGGATGCCCGCATGACCCTGACCAATATGGCCATTGAAGCAGGCGGCACCAGCGGTATCTGCTTGCCCGATCAAGTAACGGTCGATTACCTGTGGCAGTTTATTTCTGAGGAATACGCCAGCAAGGAAGCAGCCCTGGCCGACTTCAGCAAATGGCATTCGGATGCCGACGCCGAATACGATCGTATTCTGGACATCGATGTCACCGATCTGGAGCCGCAGGTTACCTATGATTACAAGCCCGACTGTGTCAAGAGTGTCCGCGAGTTGAAGGACGCAAAGGTTGACCAGGTATATATCGGTACCTGCACCAACGGTCGCCTGGAAGACTTGCAGCAGGCGGCAGCAATCCTCAAAGGGCGCACCTTGGCTCCGGGCGTAAGAGGCATTCTGTCGCCGGCCTCGCCGAAGATTTTCCGCGAAGCTATGGATCAGGGCATTATCGCCACCTTTATGGATGCTGGCTTCTGTGTCACCAATCCGACCTGTGGTGCCTGCCTCGGTATGAGTAACGGTGTGCTGGCTCCCGGCGAATCGTGCGCCGCTACCAGCAATCGCAACTTTCAGGGACGCATGGGGCAGGGCGGGATGGTCTATCTCATGAGCCCAGCTACTGCAGCTGCTAGCGGCATCAAAGGGGTGGTTACCGATCCCCGCGACCTGTAATCGGGCCTTTAGTCTTTAACAAGGAGCAACCAAGTCATGAACAGAACCTTTAACGGCCCGGCGATCTATCTCGACCGGTCCGATATCAATACTGACGAAATCATTCCG
>JAIOSZ010000282.1 GCA_021107335.1 Desulfuromonadaceae bacterium
CTCAAAGTCGCGCAACAGGTTGAGAATGGTTTTAACGTAGATCCGAGTCGGTGTCAGCAATTCTTCACCGAGGGGCTTGTCCAACTCGTCGAGTTGGGAGTCGACAGTCAGTCCCATCTTTTCAAACAAGATCTTGCGCACCAGGGAGAAGCCGTTGGAGTGCAAGCCAGTCGAAGCCAGTCCGATCAGGCGGTCGCCGACGGTAATAGTGGAGCCATCGATGATCTTGCTGTTGTCGACGATGCCAACGGTGAAGCCGGCCAGGTCGTACTCCCCATCGGCGTAGAAACCGGGCATCTCTGCTGTTTCGCCACCAATAAGTGCGCATCCCGCCTGCAGGCAACCCTCGGCAATGCCTTTAACAACCTCCACACCTTTTTCTGGAGTCAGTTTACCGGTGGCCATGTAGTCGAGAAAAAAGAGCGGTTCAGCCCCCTGTACGGCTATGTCGTTGACGCACATAGCTACCAGGTCGATACCGACGGTATCGTGCTTGTCGGTCATAAAGGCTATTTTAAGCTTGGTGCCCACACCGTCGGTCGCAGTGGCGAGGGTCGGTTTCTTGTACTTGTCCGCATGTAGCGAGAACAGGCCGCCGAAACCGCCGATATCGGTCAATACCTCAGGTCTGGAGGTTGCTTTGACCAATGGCTTGATCATATCGACAAAACGATTGCCCGCATCAATATCGACACCGGCATCCTTGTAGGTCATTTTCTTTTCGTTACTCAATTCTTGGCTCTCCTCGCAGATAAATGCGGCCATTATTAAATCAACCTGCCACTCCTTGTCAACGCCAAAGTCCCCTACCGTAACTACAACAAGATTGGTTCTTTACACGGTACAGGGGGTGAATTATGATGCGCTGAAGCGGGTAGCCATAATACATTAAGTTGCTGACCCGTTAAGATTTATTCTAACCTCTTTTGGCTAGTCTGTCATGAATCTTTTATCATGGCGCGTATTTTTCTCTATGCGTTACAATTGCTGTTGTGCAGTTCCCTTTACGCTTCAAGCTTCTTATGAACCCTGAGAACATCATCCGGCCCATGACTGAAGCCGACTTGGAGCAGGTGCTGGTCATTGAGCATCTGTGTCATCGTACTCCTTGGTCTGAGGCTATGTTCCTGAACGAATTGGCCAATCCACTGTCACGTGTTGACTTATTATGGCGTGGAAATGATCTAGCGGGCTTTCTCTGTGCCTGGCGAGTTTGTGAGGAATTAAGTATTCTCAATGTCGCTACGGCGCCGAATATGCGCAGAAGCGGCGTGGCCCATGCGTTGCTTGAGCAGGCTCTGTACAGAAATCAGCAGACTGGCCTTGAATGCGCTTTGTTGGAAGTTCGTCTATCTAATTTGGCGGCTATTGCTCTTTATCGGTCTTTTGGGTTTTGTGAGGTAGGCCGCCGTCAGCGATATTATAGTGATGGCGAAGATGCCCTGGTGATGCAGTTGGTACTGACGGGGCATCGCTTCTAAGTTAAAAATTGCTTAAAATCTTATTGGATAAATACTTTGTTATCATTGCTGGAGTTGCTAAGAGACCAATATGAAAAATTTTAAAAGCACTATCTTATCTAATCAGGAAGTTTCGCCAGATTATTACCGAATGAAAATTCTGGCACCGGGGATTGCCAATTTGGCTCAGCCGGGACAATTTGTCATGTTTCGGTCTCAAACTACCGATGAGCCCTTGTTGCGGCGACCCTTCGGTATTTTTCAGACCGGGACGCTGCCTTCGGATTGTGACGGACTGCCGGATAAGGAGTTTGTTGAAATTCTCTATAAGGTTGTCGGCAGAGGAACCTCTATTATGCGAGAGTTGCATGAAGGGGATCGGGTCGAATTGCTAGGACCTCTTGGACGTGGCTTCGAGCTGGCTGACGACGGAGGGGAGCAAATTCTGGTGGGTGGTGGTATCGGGCTGGTACCCCTGTATATGCTTGCCTGCGAACTGGTAAAAACGAACAAAGTTCGGTTGCTTATCGGCGGGCGGTCTCGCAAGGACGTGTTGATGGTAACTGAATTTGAGCGCCTTGGAGTGGAAACCTACGTGTCGACAGATGATGGTACCCTAGGAGAGGAAGGGCCGGTTACGCAAGTGTTGGAGCGCAAATTGAACAAGTACCCAGAGGCTGCGGTATATGCCTGCGGGCCAATGCCGATGCTGGAGGCTGTTCAGCGGATCTGTCAGCCTCGGAAAGCGACGTTGCAGGTCTCTCTGGAAGCTTTTATGGCTTGTGGGGTAGGGGCCTGCCTCGGTTGTGTGGTCAAGGGAGTCGGCCATAGCGAGGAACAACCCCATTATCTGTGTACCTGCAAGGAAGGTCCCGTATTTTATGCGGATGATCTCGACTGGGAACTGTTGGAGAAGCGAGTGAACGAGGAGGGGTACAGCCATGAGTGAGATGCCACTATCAAAACGACCATCGGCCGACACCCCTGATCTGGCAGTAGAGTTCGCAGGCTTGCGGTTGAAGAACCCCGTTATGCCCGCCTCTGGAACCTTCGGCTACGGAGAAGAATATAGTCCTTATATGGACCTCAATCGTCTCGGTGCCATTGTCACCAAGGGCCTTTCTCTGCGTCCTAAAGCGGGAAACCCGACCCCGCGTATTGCCGAAACCAAAGGCGGTATGCTCAATGCGATCGGTCTGCAGAATGTCGGTATGGATGCCTTCGTCGAGCAGAAGCTGCCCTTTCTGAAAGAGGTGCATACGCCGGTTATTGTCAATTTTTTTGGCAACAGTTTGGAAGAGTATGGTCAGGCGGCGCAACGTCTGTCGCAGATCGATGGTATTGATGCGGTCGAACTCAATATTTCCTGTCCCAATGTCAAGCAGGGCGGCATCGTTTTTGGCACCGATCCCTTAGCCGCCAGTGAAGTGGTGAGTCTAGTCCGCAGTCATATCAATAAACCGCTGATCGTCAAATTGACTCCCAATGTCACCGACATTACCGTTATCGCTCGGGCTGTCGAGGAGGCAGGGGCCGACGTTATCAGTTGCATCAATACCCTGACCGGTATGGCCGTTGATATCCGCCGACGCCGTCCTCGCCTGGCTAATGGCACCGGAGGCCTTTCAGGGCCGGCGCTGCGGCCGCTGGCGGTGCGCATGGTGTATCAGGTAGTGCAGGCGGTCAAGCTGCCGGTAATCGGCGTCGGTGGTATTATGTCCGCCGAGGATGCCTTAGAGTTTCTTATCGCCGGTGCTCACGCGGTGCAGGTCGGTACGGCCAATTTTGTCGACCCGTCGGCGATGATTAATATTATCGATGGCCTGCAGCGGTTTTGTCAGGAAGAAGGGGTCGCAAGCATTAAAGAGTTGATCGGTACCCTGCGTTGTTAATTCGATCAGTCTAGCCTCTGCCTAATTGTACGAAGGTCGCTATGGACGTCATTACCACCCACATAAATGCCGATTTTGACTGTCTTGGCAGCATGGTCGCGGCTAAAAAGCTCTACCCGCAGGCTGAAATGGTCTTTGCCGGTGCCCAAGAGCGAAGCCTGCGGGAGTATCTACTTAAAAATCCTGAGAATGCCTCACTGTTCAAACGCATCCGTGATATCGACCTGGCCGACATCCGCCGATTGATTCTGGTCGATGTCTGCCAGGCTGAGCGGATCGGTCCTTTTGCCGAGGTTCTCGAGCAACCAGGGATCGAAGTCCATGTCTACGATCATCATCCGGTCTGCCAACTTAGCGTTAAGCCCACCCTTGAGATAATCGAAGCAGTTGGCTCGACGGTCACCATCTTTGCTCATCTGTTTAGGGAGCAGGGGATGGAACTCAGTCCCGCAGAAGCGACTATGATGCTCCTTGGTCTCTATGAGGACACGGGTAAGTTACTGTTCAATTCCACTACCAGCAGAGATTACCAAGCGGCCGCCTATCTGCTGGAGCAGGGAGGCGATCTCAATATAGTGGCCGATTCCCTGGTTCAGGAATTGACCGCCAAGCAGGTAGCCCTGCTGCATCAACTCATCGAAAATCGGTCCATTCTCAACGTCAACGGCATCGATATTGCCGTGGCTCACGCCTCTATCGACCAATATGTCGGCGACCTAGCTGTTTTGGCCCATAAACTAAAGGATATGGAGAGCCATGATGCTCTGATTGTGGCCGTGCGCATGGGGGATCGGGTGTTTTTGGTCGGTCGGTCCCGAATCCCTGAGGTTCATGTCGGTGAAATTCTCAATGAATTCGGTGGCGGTGGGCACAGTTTCGCGGCCTCGGGGGTGTTGCGGGAGATGACCCTGGTGCAGTTTCTCGATCGCTTGACGGAGGTGCTACAGCGCCACGTCAATCCCCATTGGGAGGCCCGCCATCTGCTCTTTACGGCGGTCAAGACGGTACCCCAGACGGTGAGTATCAAGGATGTTCGAGAACAGCTTACCCGTTACAATATCAATGCTCTGCCGGTCATGGAAGGCCAGCAGGTGGTGGGCATTATCACCCGCCAGGTAGTGGAAAAGGCTGCTCATCACCAACTTGATGAACTGCCGGTGGGCGAATTCATGAACAGCGACTTTATCGCGGTGGAGCCTAGCGCCTCGGTGGAAGAGTTGCAGGAATTGATCGTCACTGGCAATCAGCGTTTTGTGCCGGTGGTGGATGAGGGCACCTTGGTTGGGGCGATTACCCGCACCGATCTATTGCGACATATGGTGTCCGGCGCTGTTTCCCGTCCCATGAGCGATACCCCAGCCCTTGGCAGCAGTCTTGGGTTGCGGAAGCGTTATGTCCTGCGACTGTTGCGAACGCGATTCGAGCCGCGTATTGAGGAGATTCTCAATCGATTGGGACAGGTCGCTGAGCATTTGGGACTCGATGTCTTTGCGGTTGGCGGTTTTGTTCGTGATTTGTTGCTGAATAAGCAGAATCTCGATATCGATATCGTTGTTGAAGGCGACGGTATCGCCTTCGCCGCGGAATATGCCCGACGCTTCGATTGTCGCATTCGTACCCATCGAAAGTTCGGCACCGCGGTACTGATTTTTCCCGATCAGTTCAAGATCGATGTGGCATCAGCCCGAACCGAGTATTATCTTGAGCCGGGCGCTCTACCCACGGTGGAGCATGCGCCCATCAAGCTTGATCTTTATCGTCGCGACTTTACCATCAATACCCTGGCCATCGCTCTTAACGGCAGTCATTACGGAGAACTCTACGATTTCTTCAGTGCCCAACGGGATCTGCAGGAAAAAGCCATTCGTGTCCTGCACAATCTCAGCTTTGTAGAGGACCCGACTCGGGTTTTCCGGGCCATTCGTTTCGAACAGCGCCTCGGCTTCCGTATTGGGGGCCACACTGAACAGCTGCTGCGCAGTGCCGTGCGTATGGGGTTTCTGGACAAAATTGGCGGACAGCGGGTATTGAACGAATTGGTTCTTATTTTCAAAGAAGCCAATCCTCTGCCTGCAGTGCTGCGTATGGCTGACCTTGACCTCCTCGAATACCTGCACCCCGATCTGCTGCTGGAAAATCGGGTGAAGAAGCTTTTTGGCACTGCCCGTCAGGCTATTGACTGGCATCGTTTGCTGTTTACCGGTGAGTCTTGCCGTCATTGGCTGGTCTATTTTTTGTGTCTGTTAGCGGACCTTGATGACCAAGCAGTGGATAGCTTCTGTCAGCGGCTATCGATAGCGCCTCGTCTGCAGCACATCTTTAAGGTTGAACGGGAGGCGGTTCATCGGGCGACCAACCTGATTTTTTGGCGGCGCATGCACACGGCACCGCCCCAGCCCAGCGAAATCTACGGTTGGTTTCAGCCTCTATCAACCTAGGCGCTGTTGTATGCTATGGCCCGCAGCGCTAACGAGCAG
>JAIOSZ010000207.1 GCA_021107335.1 Desulfuromonadaceae bacterium
ACCCCAGGATCGGTACCTGCAGACGCAACGCTCCCCGGGCGCCACGAAAAGCCAGGGCACCGACCAACAGAATGATGATAAAGGCCGCAGGTTGTACCGGAATGCCCGGCCAAACAAAGCGCAACGATTCGGCCAGACCAAAGGCATATAAGGTTACGGAGAGCGTCTGAGAGAAAAACAACGGAATGCCGATCGCACCGCCGATCTCCAACCCCAGGCTGCGGGAAATAATGAAATAAGCACCACCGACACCGACCCGGCTGTTGGTCGCCACCGCCGAAAAACTCAGAGTGGTGATAAAGGTGATGACATTGGCCAGCAACACGATGAGCAGCGCCTGCCACAGGCCGACATGGCCCACCACCCAGCCGAAACGCAGGTACATGATGACCCCGAGGATGGTCAGGACAGTCGGGGTAAAGACGCCGACAAAGGTGCCGAGCTTTCCAGTGACATTCGGCCCATCGGGTTTGCCGCGCTCAAAAAGCATTGACCAGAGATGGCGAAAATGGGGAATCATAAAAAATTCCGGATCAGTAAAGGAGCAGCGCCTACGACTCCGCAAAAGTTGTAAATCTCCGAAAAAAGATTTTAAAAGAAGTTACCAAAAAATGAGTCAGCGGGCAACCTACGACAGCTCCCTGTCGAGTACCAACACCAGGAATTAAAAATAGTTCGGTTCGGCTGCCAAGGGTGGCGAAGCACCTACACAATCAACGAACAATAGCTGCGCGACCTTCTCTCGCAAAAAAAAGAGCCCTTCCAATTGGCGGAAGAGCTCTTTTTGTATCTTGTCTCGCCCGGTTTTCACCGCTGCGTGGGCTCTTCCAATACGCAGCGGCGAACGAGATCGATCACCTCTTCCACCGGCAGCATGTTTTGAGTAGAGGCCACGTAGCCGTTGGCGTGTACGAATCGCACCTCCGGATCACCGTCAATCAAGCGAAAATCGACATCCTTGTGATCTTTCAACCGCATCAGCTCCCAGCCACTGCCGCGCATCGATGGGGTGATGCAGACCCCGATGCTGGTGTCGCCCAGATACCGCAGGTAGAGTTCCATGGCCTGCTTGGGGTTGTCATCGATGTGGCATACAATGGCCTTGAGGTGGTTTACCTGGACGATGTTCGCTTCTTTTTTCAACCGTTCCAGACGCTGTTTCTTCTTATCGATCAAGGCCAGCAGATCACGTCCCATTTCCCGCATGAAGCCGCAGATCAAATCGTCCGACCCAAGGGATTTGACCTTGGAAAAACGCGACAGGATATAACCGTCGATCGGCGACGAGGATGCCAGCAGCAGGCTGGCGTCGACACCGAAATACTCGGCGGTCTTGTGCGGCCCCTTGACATCCAGCATGCTCATCAGGGGGTACCAGCCATACACCAATTGGGCATCTTCATGATAACCAAAATGCTCCATAACCAGGTGAAAGGCGCAGGGCAACGACGAATCCTGGTGATGGTCAAAATTATTCAACTGTGGATCGTACTGCATGCCAACATCAACCACATAGGTGGTCGGATCGGTTAGATCCTCGCTGGTCGGGTCACGACGAAAAACTTCCGCCTCTTCCAGGGTTGCCAGCAAAATGCTTACCGCCATGAAGTCATCGCGGTGGGCGCTTCCGGGGTGGACTACGATTTTATGCATAACATCGACTTTCGAGGAAAATGTGTAAAAGGTTAAGCCGGATACCTAAGGGGAATTGGCCATGCCCCCTATACGCTTGCTCGGAGTTCTGCGGACAATCAGAAGCCCCGCGATTAAGTATAAAACCGCCTCGGTTTTTTGCCAGAAATATTTTCCAATGAAAACAAGAAAGACAAAAAGGATGAGACACGAACGGACGATTAACCACCCAAGGAATTAAAGCCGCGGTGCAGCTCCTTTTTACCAGGGGCTAGTCCATGCCGAAGGATAGAGAAACGCCGCAACTAATCGCCGTAGGCGCCTAACAAGTGTCCTCGAATGGTTACGATGACGACCCCCAGCAACCACAGGCCTGCCCACAGATAGTCGAGGGACAGAAGAGGGGAAAGGGGCTCGCGATGATCTCAGTCTTCGACGAAGACGGTCTTACCGGTGGGGCGTGGAGCCTTGATCACCATGAAACGAAGTGGTTCTGAGCTCTCGTTGTACCAGCAGTGCACTATCTCTTTCGGACTTTCCACGAGCGTGTCCGCAAGGATTTCCTGCTTCTCGTCGCCAATCTCGACAATCCCCTTTCCGCTAAGGACATAGAACACAACATCCACGGGGGTAATATGTCGCTTGAGTGACTGTCCTGGTTCCAGTGTGATCACGGTGACCATTGCTTCAGCGGTGTTGTACATGTTTCGGGCATCAACATAGTGAGCATTGTCCATAATGCCGGCGTCCACGAGCTTCTTTATGATCATCTTTGTCTCCTTTTGTCTTGAGTAGAAGGCCGCAAGCCTCTTCACCAGGGGAAAACCTCTTTGGCTCACGGTTGAACTGTACGGTACGGCTTTTTGGGCGCACCCGTGACGGGTCATGCGCTACCTACTTCTGTTCCAGCAGCTCAGCCAAAGCGGCAAGTGAGTCCGGTGACGCCGTGCCCTGCAGGCGGGAGAGCTCCAGCGCGGTCGCCCCCAGATCGCGATAGAGATTGCCCAATCGCGGATTCCAGTCGGACAAAGCGGCAAGCTGTTTGGAAACAGTCGAATGATCCCCCCTCGCTATCGGCCCTGTAAGAGCTGCTACGGTTCCAGAATTAAAGATATTTTCCACAGTCCCGCGCACCATCGGTTCCATTACCTGCATGGAAGTCTCACGGTCTAGTCCGGCCTTGAGGTAGGCTTGTGCACCTATCTCGACCAGCGAGGTTAGGTAATTGCAGACCATTACCGCCGCAGCATGATAGATAGTTTTGGCTTGAGGATTGATAGCAAAAGTCTTCCCACCGACCGCCTCAAAAGCTGGACGGAGAATTTCCAGTGCCTGGTCGTCACCCTCCATTCCACAAAAAGTACCGCTGAAGGTCTCTACTGACACCGCAGGATTCGCGAAGCTTTTGACTGGATGAACGCTTCCAATATAAGCCCCGGCCTCTTTAGCTGAAACAAGCTCGGTTGAGGGGAGAGAACCGCTACAATGAAGCACCAGGTCACCAGGGCGCAACAGACCCGAAGCTGCAAGCGCCCTGCAATATTCAGCAATATGCTCATCAGGAGTACTGATCAGAAACACCTCTGCGGGGCTCATCTCTGCAAGTTCGACGACCGCCCGACCAGCACCGATAAAGCGCGCCGCCGCCGAACCACTCTCCTCTGAGCGATTCAGGATGTCACCCATTACAAAAACCCTCTCTTGACTCCAAAGGCGCCCAAGGGTTTTGCCTAC
>JAIOSZ010000205.1 GCA_021107335.1 Desulfuromonadaceae bacterium
GATTGCGATGGGGTTTTGTTTGAGAGCCGTCAAGCTAACCTTGCTTATTACAATACAATTTTTAAGCAGTGCGGTTTTCCCCTGGTCAGCGAAGATGAGCCGGACAAGGTGCATGTCTGCCATACCGCAGCGACACCACGGGTCTTCTCGACCCTACTCAATTCCCAGCAGGCACAACAGGCCCTTGACGTAGCGCGAGGTGTCGATTATCGGCAGTTTGTTCCGTTGATGGTTCCTGAGCCCGATCTATTGGAGGTTTTGCACGCTCTGCATGGTCAACGTCCCTTGGCTGTGGCTACCAATCGCGGTCATGGGGTTAAGGAATTGCTGACTTTTTTTGGTCTGGATGAGTTGTTTGTCACGGTAGTTAGCAGTGCTGATGTGGAACGGCCTAAGCCCCACCCCGATATGCTTTTTCTGGCGGCTAAACGACTCGGCCTGCAACCGCGCGAACTGCTGTTTGTGGGCGATTCGGAACTCGATTGCCAGGCGGCCGGGGAGGCGGGAATTCCCTTTGTTGGCTATAAGAACACCTTTGCCGGACAACCGGCCATAAAAGGCCATCGGGATCTGCTGGCGCTGCTAGCCTGACGGTCCCCGTTCGAAGGCCTCAGAAGAGAATCTTTTCCATCTCCAGGACGTGGCCGCCATTGTATTTGTGGTAGGAGACCCGGTCCATCAAGGTCTTGATGATAAAGATGCCACGGCCGCCTTCAGCCAGACAGGACGGGAGAGGTTCAGGGATGTCGCAGAGCTCGAATCCTCGACCCTGGTCATATACTCTAATGGTCAGTTTGCGGTTTTCTACTCGCAGGGTAACATGCAGTCCTTCACCTGATTTTGTATCTTCGGTATGGCGGATGACGTTAGCCATCGCTTCGGTCAATACCAGATTGATGTGATAAGCTAGTTCTTCCCGATCTCCCGGATAGGATTCGATGCTTTGGGCAAGATACTCCCCGATCTTGCCGAGCAGGCGTATATAACCGGTCTCGTTGGGGAGCTTGATGTCGAGGAAGATACTTTCACTCATACACACACCGAAGTAGTTTATTCCTGAAAACTTTTCAAAGCCTGGATCTGATCCTGAAAAATTTCGAATACCCGGTGTAATCGGGTTAGTTCGAACATTGATTCTACCTGCGGCTGCAGACCGCAAAGTTTGAGATTGCCGTTTCGGGCACTGGCATTTTTAAACCCGGAGACCAGGGCGCCGAGTCCGGACGAATCGACAAATCGTACCCCCTGCAGGTCGACGACCATATCGTTCTTTCCTTCTTCAAACAGGGTGAGCATCTGGCCCTTTAAATCCGAACTATTATGCGCATCGAGACGTTCCTCTTGAATTTGGATTAGAGTAACGGCATCTCTGGATTCAATTGTCGTCAGCATTACATTCTCCTTGAGGCTCTCCCGAACAGAATCTGGTATCTTCAGGGTAGGTTATATACGTTAATTGCCCTTCCTGTGACATAATATCACGTTGTCTAGAAAGGTTTGCTCATAATTCTGCGTAGGTCCGTAACCCTGAGTTTGTCTATGCCTTTGGTTACCTGCGACCAGCGCCTTGCTTCTGGTGTTTGCTTTATCGAACTCACGCTAACTGGCCGGATTTTCATAAAAGATTATCATGCTGGGCTGGGCTGTAAAGGGTTTTCCGAGGGCTCTTGGCGATTGACCCTCTAAGCATGATATGATATTTCTTCTAACCGCTTGGGACCCCGTAAGGCCCCTACGCACTATCCATCATCCTCTGTTGTCAGCCGGTGACAGTCTCTCTGTCCCTTCCTAGGAGCCAGCATGGCTGCAAAGTTTGCGATTTTTCTCCTGATGTTAGCCTGCCTGTCCGGCTGCCTGGCACCATCGGTCTATTCTGTGCCCTCCGAAGCCTTGAATCGTGATGACACTCAAAGTTACGTTTCCCGTCTTGAGGACCCGGAAGCCAAAGCTCTCTATTATTTTAGTCTGGCCCGGCTTACCGCGGTAGACGGTAGTTACTCGGCCGCAGTTGAGGCCCTTCAGCAGGCCTTGCAGTACGATCCTAAGTCGTCCTATCTACATCTGTTCTTGGCTGAACTTTATCTTTCGATGGATGAGGTCCAGTTGGCTGTTCGTGCTGCTGAAGACGCCTTGATCTACGCTCCCGAAGACCCGCAACCCTATCTGCTCTTGGGGAATCTATATTTTGAGCAGGGTAAGGACGCGGAAGCTATTTCCCACCTGCAAAGAGCCATTGCGCTTGATGCAGAGCAGCAGGAGGCCTATTTACGCCTTAGTGTTGCTTATGCACGCAGTGGTGATAGCGAACAGGCTGTCACCGTTCTGAAACAGTTGCTGGAACAAGATCCCGACTCGCTGCTGGCCGGATTGACTCTGGCCCGTGTCTACCGGGAAATCGGACTTTTTTCCCGAGCCGAGGAGGTCTACCGCGATCTGCTAGAGCGACGTCCCGACCTCGACTC
>JAIOSZ010000341.1 GCA_021107335.1 Desulfuromonadaceae bacterium
CATCCCGAAGACCTAGCCTTGGTCACAGAAAAAAAACCCTTGTTCATCACCAGCATCAACGGTTTGGAAAGCATTACCGTTGAAGGCGATCCACAAATCGCCCAGGGGGGTTGCCTGGTCGAATCGGATCTCGGTGCCGTGGATGCCACCATCGAAGGACAACTCGAAGAGTTCCGCCGCACACTGCTGAGCGCCGTGGAGCAGGGCTGATGGAAAAATTACTGCAATGCGTGGCCAACCTCAACCCCCTGCAGGTCAGCGGCAAGGTCACCAAGATCGTCGGTCTGGTGGTTGAAGGCTACTGTCCGGCATCGACCGTCGGCACCCTATGCGAAATGGTGCCTCTCAACGGGGGCGAACCGGTCCCCGCCGAGGTGGTGGGTTTTCGCGACGGCCGGGCCCTGCTCATGCCCCTTGGCGAATTACGCGGCCTCGGTCCCGGCAGCCTGATACGAGTATTGAGGGACAGCGCCTCGCTGGCCGTCGGCCCCGAACTACTCGGCCGGGTGATCGACGCGATGGGACAACCCATCGACAACGGCCCCTCGCCCTGTCCGCAGGTTGAGATGCCCCTCTACGCCCTGCCCGTCGGTCCCATGGCCCGCAAGAACATCGGCCAACCCCTCGATTTGGGCATCCGCGCCATCAACGGCCTCTTGACCTGCGGCGAAGGACAACGCATGGGTATCATGGCCGGCTCCGGGGTCGGCAAGAGCGTCCTGCTCGGCATGATCGCCAAAAACACCCGTGCCGACATCAACGTGATCGCCCTCATCGGCGAGCGCGGCCGCGAAGTGCGGGAATTCATCGAGCGAGACCTGGGCGAAGAAGGCCTTGCCCGCTCTGTTCTCGTAGTGGCCACCTCAGATCAATCCCCGTTACTACGCATGCGTGGCGCCTTTGTCGCCACGACCATCGCCGAATATTTCTGCAAACGGGGCAAGAATGTGCTGCTGATGATGGACTCGGTGACTTGTTTCGCCATGGCCATGCGCGAGGTCGGACTGGCCATCGGCGAACCGCATACCACCAAGGGCTACACGCCATCGGTCTTCGCCACCTTGCCCAAAATGTTGGAACGAGCGGGCAGCTTCAAGGGGGCCGGCAGTATCACCGGCCTGTATACCGTGTTAGTCGAAGGCGATGACATGAACGAACCGGTAGCCGACGCGGTCCGCTCCATTCTTGACGGCCATATCGTCCTGTCCCGTAAGCTGGCGGCGGCCAATCATTATCCCTGCATCGACATTCTCACCAGCGCCAGCCGAGTCATGCGCGATATCGTCTCCGAAGAGCACTATAAATGCGCCGGTCAGGTCAGAGAAGTATTGGCGACCTACCAGGAAGCTGAGGATTTGATCAACATCGGGGCTTACAGTTCCGGCAGCAACCCCGATATCGATTATTCGATTACCAAAATAAATGCGGTAAAACAATTCCTTCGCCAAGGCATGAACGAGGCAGTCGACTATCCCTCTACCCTGCAGCAAATCAGCAAGCTTTTTGATTAAAACGATGTGCCTGTATTCACTCTAAAGGGCTTGGCCAACATCGACTGATCCGCAACCTGACGGTTTTAAACCTGCTATTACCAAGAACCTGACTGCCATAAGCAATCCGGTTTTCATTTTTCCTCGCGCCAACGGACTTTTCACTATGGCCGACAACTTCAAACTCCAGACCGTTCTCAATCACAGACAGAGACTTGAAAATCTGGCTCAGCAAAAGCTGGCGGATTCACTGCGGCGCAATAGCGCACTGCAGCATCAGGTCGCTAGTCAACGAGCTACCCTTAATAAACTTCAGCAAGAACTTACTCACCGCCAACAGACTGGGATCAGCGTACAGGATTTGCAACTTTATCGCTTAAGCATCAATCGGCAGCGTAAAGACCTGCAGGCGTTAATCGAACAAGCGGACAAACTGCATCGAGAGGTGAAAAGCAATCGCCAGCTACTGGCCGAAGCCGCCCAGGATAAAAAACTGTTGGAAAACCTCAAAGAAAAAAAGGAGACCGAGCAAAAATATCAGGACAATAGGCAAGAGTCAGCCACCCTTGACGATATTGCCCTGAGACTCGGAAAGCATTCTTTATGAACAAACTTATCATTATTTTAGGCTTACTGGCGTCGATCCTTTTGCCCTCGGTCCAAGGGCTCCGAGCTGAAACAACATCGGACTTGTTACCCTCGGAAGAACCCACTTCGACGGTGGAAGAACGGCGCATTCGTTCCTCCATTCAAAAAGAAGTGGCTAGACTAGAACAGAAAGAAAAAATGCTCCAAATGAAGGAAATGGAACTAAAGACCCTGAGCAGAGAAGTCGATAAGAAGTTAGCTGAAATGGAAAAGGCCCGTATCGCTCTCACCGAACTGCTCCAGGAAAAAAGGCGGTTGGAGAACGAAAAGGCGCAGGCTTTAAGCAAGATCTACGAAAAAATGGAACCCGCCAAGGCAGCACAATTGCTAATCAGCCTCGACAAAGATCTGGCGGTCACCATTATTGAAGGAATGAACAGCAAAAAGGCCGGAAAAGTCTTGAACAATATGGACCCGAAAGTAGCAGCAGCCTTAAGTAGATCCTACGCCAGGCTCGAGAAACAATAACCTCAACCAGAGGCTGGCCTGCAAATAGTTATTATCCCATTAGAAAGGAGGTGAAAACATGGAAATGCTGAATATTCCACCGGCGCAACCACAGACCAACCCAACGTCCGCGCCCAAAGGCAAAACGGGCAAGGCAGAGAACGTATCTTTTCAGAACGTTCTGGGCAAGGCCAATCAAAGCGCACAAAATGACCAGCAGAAAGGGTCTGTAAATTCAACGGACGATGAAGGCACCGAGTTCGAAGATACTGTACAACTCGGAGAAGAAGCAACGGAGCTCGATACAGAGGATACTGCTTCGGTCGAGCTCACCATGATAGCGCCTCCGGGTCTTCCAGCAGAACCAGCCCTCGTGGTTACCGAGAGCGTAAAACCTGCGGGCATGGCCCCTGATGCAGCCATCCCAGTCCTAGCTGCGACAGCAACAACACCCCAGGAAACTACCGCTGGGTTGGCAACAGAATCATTGCCTATCGATAAAATGAACGTTGCTGACAGCACTCAACCTGTCGAACTGGCAGAGGAGAAAGCCTCTGCCGGGTCCCGGCAGAACACGCCCACCCCGACAGACACTAAATCGATGGCTAACCAAGTCATGCCAGCGGACAACCCAGAACAAACCGACACGACAAACATCGAAGCCAGTAAGCAAACGGGTCTGATGGAAAACAGCCTAGGTAATCTTTTGCAAGAGGTCAGACCACTGCGAGCACAATCTCGCGGGCGTCATGCTGCAAACCTCAACCGTGGCGAAACCCCTGCCATCGCAATCCAAACGGAAGAATCCGCGCCAGTCGTTGCAGAGACGAAAAAGGGAGATTCGCACCCTTCATTCGCCTCTCAACAAGATCAAGGTTTCTCTGCCTTACAAGCTGATGCAGCGACCAATGGCACCCCTTCGGCTATCAACGCTACACCGTTTGAAGCAGTGCTCGAAGGTGGCATGCACGGTTCGCTGGCGACTCAGCAAACCAGCCACTCGCCGCAAGCAACTTCGGCCGAAGCAGGCAGCATCCGGCTGGCTTCTGGGGAGTTTCTCCGCGAAAGTCAGATCGTCGACCAGGTACTGGGACGCATCTCGGTTGATCGTGCCGGAAATCAAAGAATCATCATCAAGATGAATCCGGAAGAACTTGGCGAGGTCAAACTAGCTCTCACCATGGAAAAGAACCAACTGCGGGCTCAGCTGCTGACTCAAAATCATCAGGTCCAGGAAGTTCTGGAAAAGCACCTGCCCAAGCTGCATGAAGCACTCAGTCAGCAAGGAGTTAAACTCGAAGATATCCAGGTCGATGTCGATTCCAATCGTCATTTTGGTCAGGAGTCTTTTGCCAACCAACAACAACCCGAATCGTTCCGCAGGCATTTCAATGCCCCCGCTGATGCCAGCAACAACGATCGAGTGCACCCAGCGACCGCATCCGCGCGTTCCGTTTCGACGGAAGGCCTTAGCCTGCGCATTTAACCAAGGAGGAGAATCAGCCATATGTCAACTATTGCCGACATAAGCGGCAGCTCCAATACCGGCCAGCTCTCGGCCATCACCGGCAGTACCAGTATGGGCAAGGAGGACTTCCTGACCTTGCTGGTAGCTCAGCTGCAAAACCAGGATCCAATGAACCCGTCCGACCCCACCGAGTTCACGGCACAACTGGCCCAGTACAGTTCTCTTGAGCAACTGATGTCGGTGAATGAAAACATTCAAGGCTTAGCCAGTGCCTCTCAGAACCAACAGCAACTTTCTGCTCTGGGACTGATCGGCCGGGAAGTCACCGTCGACACGGCAGCCTTCCAACTGGGCGACAGCGATGTCACTCTGGGTTACCAGCTCGATGCCAAGGCCGATCGGCTCGAACTTCACGTTCAGGACAGTCACGGCAAGAGCCTGGCAGTTGTTAAACC
>JAIOSZ010000028.1 GCA_021107335.1 Desulfuromonadaceae bacterium
GGTGGCATGAACGTGACTCAGACCGTCGAGGGACTGGAACGCTATCCGGTCAATATCCGCTACTTGCAGGATTACCGCAACGACCTGCCCGCCCTGAAAAGGGTGCTAATCCCCATCGCCGAGGGTAAACATATTCCCATCGGCCAGATCGCCGAGATCATTATTCGTAAAGGTCTGCCGGCTATCAAGAGCGAGAATGCCCGGCGCACCGCCTGGATTTATATCGACATCAAGGGCATCGATGTTGGCACCTATGTCAAACAGGCCAAGGTGGCGGTGGCAGAAAATATCAGCCTGCCACCGGGATACAGTCTGGTCTGGAGCGGTCAGTACGAGTACATGCAGCAGGCCAAGGAACGCTTCCTGCTGGTCATCCCTCTGACTGTGCTGATCATTTTCCTGATCCTCTACCTGAACACCAAAAGTCTGATCAAGACCGGCATCGTGTTCCTTGCCGTGCCTTTCTCTCTAGTGGGGGCCTTTTGGTTTCTTTACCTGCTCGGCTACGACACCTCGGTGGCGGTCTGGGTCGGGGTTATCGCTTTGGCCGGCCTCGACGCTGAAACCGGGGTGGTGATGCTGCTGTATCTCGATCTGGCCCATAAGTTGTGGGGCGACAACGACCGCATGCGCACCCGGGGCGACTTGAGGCAGGCGATCCACCACGGCGCGGTGAAACGTATCCGGCCCAAGGTCATGACCATAAGCGTCATCATTGCCGGTCTGCTGCCCATCATGTGGAGTCACGGCGCCGGAGCCGATGTCATGAAGCGGATCGCCGCGCCCATGGTCGGCGGCGTGGTGACCTCGGGGGTCATGGAGTTGATGGTCTATCCGGTCATCTATTACCTGTGGCGTGGTCGAAAGTTGCAAGCAACCCTGGAGCCGACGGCCCAGGGAGAATTGGAAGGATAACCCTGGAGCCCGTCGGACAATGCGGGTCGAAGCGAAATTTTGGATATTTTAGCGCAGATTTTAGCTCGTTTGAAGGTTCATAGCTGTAGCTATGGGGCGAAAAGGAGCTGAAATATGAGCCAAATAATCGAATTTACAGCCGACTCATGGATAGTCCGACAGACTCCTAATGCCTGCTGAATCGATAACAGGCGATTAGCACTTAACACGGAGGACATAATGAAACACGCAAAAATAAGCTGGGTAATGGCCCTAATCACAGGCGCTGCACTGTTCGCAACCACCTCATTGGCGATGGAACACCACTCCGGTCACGACATGTCCGGTGCCATGGACCACGGCAATATGCAGCCGATGAATGCCATGAATCATGGTATGGGCCACGGCCAAGGGGAAATGATCATGCTAGGCGAGGAAGTTCAGGAGGGGGTTAAGGCGATGGTCCATTTGATGGCTATCGACCCGATAATCATGACGGCCGATCACCCGGCCACTCACCATCTGATGGTGATGTTCACCGATGCCGAAACGGGACAGGCCATCGACAGTGGCACCGTGGCGGTCAAGATTGGCTCGCCGGATGGTAAGGAGTCAGCGCCTACCCGACTGATGGGCATGCAAGGTCATTTCGGCGCCGATGTGACGCTGGATCAACCGGGCATCTGGCATTTTCGCCTTGCCACCAAGCTGGCAGATGGAAAGGTGCGCAAATATCATGGCCATCACGTGCTGAAGTAGTCTGAAGTTTTACACCGAGCAAAAGAGGTTGCCATGAAAGATCCTGTCTGCGGCATGGATGTCATACCTGGAAAATCCGCCGGACAAATGGAATATAAAGGGCAGACCTTTCACTTCTGTTCGGAGCATTGCCTTAAAAAGTTCAAGCAGCATCCTCAAGAGTTTTTAGGTAACAAGCGGGAAAAGTTTAAAAAGACCGGCATGGGTGATGACCAAAGGGAATATACCTGTCCCATGCACCCGGAGGTGTTACAAGTCGGCCCTGGCAGTTGCCCCAGTTGCGGTATGGATCTGGAACCGAAAGAGGTAAGCCTTGAGGAAGGGGATAACCCGGAGCTGAGGAGCATGACCCGGCGTTTCTGGATCAGTCTGGTGCTAACGGTGCCGGTCTTCATCCTGGCCATGGGCGAGATGGTGCCGGGATTATCCGAATGGATTTCTGGGTTGGCGGCTCCACGCACCCTGAACATTATCGAGCTGATTCTCGCCACTCCGGTGGTTCTGTGGTGCGGCTGGCCCTTTCTGGTCCGTTATTGGCAATCGTTGGTCAATCGAGCCCTCAATATGTTTACCCTGGTTGGCCTCGGCGTTGGCGTGGCCTATGGCTACAGCCTGGTGGCCACCCTCTGGCCGCATTTCTTCCCCGATTCATTCCGCGGTGCAGGGGGCGAGGTGGCGGTCTATTTTGAAGCCGCAGCGGTGATTACCACCCTGGTGCTGCTGGGGCAGGTTCTGGAAGGCCGCGCTCGCAGCCAGACGGGGCAGGCGATCCGGGCGTTGCTGGGGTTGGCCGCCAAAACCGCACGACGCGTTGGGTTGGATGGCAGCGAAGGGGATGTGCCTCTGGAAGAGGTTCTGGTTGGTGATCGATTGCGGGTCCGTCCCGGTGAAAAGGTGCCGGTGGATGGGATAGTTCTGGAAGGATCAAGCAGTATTGATGAATCGATGATCAGCGGTGAACCGTTGCCGGTGCTCAAGCAGGCTGGCGATCCGGTCACTGGCGCCACGGTGAATCAGACCGGTTCCCTCATTATGCAGGTCGAGCGGGTCGGCTCCGATACCCTGTTGAGTCAGATCGTGCAAATGGTGGCCGAGGCGCAGCGCAGCCGCGCCCCGATTCAGAAACTGGCCGATCGGGTGGCCGGTTGGTTCGTGCCGGCGGTGGTCTTTTCCGCCCTGATCACTTTTGTGGTCTGGGTGCTCTTCGGCCCGGAGCCGCGCATGGCTCATGCTCTTATCAACGCGGTGGCGGTGCTTATTATCGCTTGCCCTTGCGCGCTGGGACTAGCCACCCCCATGTCCATCATGGTGGCTACCGGTAGGGGAGCGACCATGGGTGTGCTGTTCAAAAACGCTGAGGCCGTTGAACTGCTGCGACAGGTTGACACCCTGGTGGTGGACAAGACCGGCACCCTGACCGAGGGTAAACCCAAACTGGTCGCGGTAGAAGCGCAGGAAGGGTGGGGCGAGGATCAGCTGTTACGGCTGGCGGCAAGCCTGGAGCGAGGTAGCGAACATCCCTTGGCCGCGGCCATCGTGCAAGGGGCAGAAACTCAGGGGATTGAGCTTGCACCGGTAGAGACCTTTGAATCCGTTACTGGTAAAGGGGTTACCGGCCGGGTGGATGGGGCTGATCTGGTACTCGGTACCCAGAGGTTTCTGGAGGAACTGAACATCAACCCTGCTGGACTTTTGGATCGTGCCGAGGTGTTACGCGGCCAAGGCCAGACCGCCATGTTTGTCGCGGTGGATGGCCAAGTGGCTGGCTTATTAGGAGTAGCCGACCCCATCAAGGAAACCACTCCTGAGGCGATTCGTCAACTTCACCAGCGGGGCATCCATATCGTCATGCTGACCGGTGACAATCTCACCACAGCCCAAGCCGTGGCCGATAAGTTGAATATTGATGAGGTACGGGGAGAGATTTTGCCCCAGGACAAGGCAGCTAAGGTCAGGGAACTGCAGGAGCAGGGCCGCTTCGTCGCCATGGCCGGTGACGGCATCAACGATGCGCCCGCTTTGGCCCAGGCCCAAGTGGGGATCGCCATGGGCACCGGCACCGACGTGGCCATGGAAAGTGCCGGGGTGACCCTGGTTAAAGGCGATTTACGCGGCATTGTGCGGGCTTGCTCTTTGAGTCAGGCGACCATGCGCAACATTCGTCAGAACCTGTTTTTTGCCTTTTGCTACAATGCGCTGGGCGTGCCTATTGCCGCCGGGGTTCTTTATCCCTTCTTCGGTCTGCTGCTGAGTCCGATGCTTGCTGCTGCGGCCATGAGCTTCAGCTCCGTATCGGTGATCAGCAACGCTTTACGGTTGCGTCGGGTTGCCCTGGGCAAATAGCGGGGCCAAAAAGAAAAATAGGATAAAGAAACGGCATGCGCGAGGAACTCGGCATGCCGTTTCTTTTATCTAATGATGTCGATTTGGTGAATTTTACTGTGCGCAAGGCCGACCAGCTGCGCCTTGCGGACCTTGCGGCATAATGGGCCCTTTGCAGTTCGGTCCTGTTTTTCCTCCCATAAGAGGGCAGGGGCCGGGCCGACGATCCTTGCCGGCACAGGCTACGGAATAGGCGATTCCTTTTTCGCGCATCTCGATTTTTTGAGCCCCGCGCAGTTCCATAAGTTTACTGTGCAGGGCAGCAATCTCCTGGTTCAGGGATTTGGCCTTGTCCGCTTCGAATGTCTCCTGCACCATAAGGGTCTGCAGTTCGGTTCGTTTGGCCGTCAGCTGATTTCTCTGTTCCACCAGCAGAGGCCGGTATTTATCGTTAAGTTCTGTTACAATCTTTTGCTCTTCGGCATTCAGTTGGGGCAAACCGTTTGCCGTCATTGTGGCCCCCTGGTTGCCTGGGCCGGCTTTGCAGGGACGACTAAGGGCGGGACTGACCGCCAGGGCCAGGACGAGAATAAAGACAGCAGCGAGGACTTGAAAAATTCTGTTCATGGTGTAATTCTCCTGTGGCGTAATGTGTTTTTGTATCTAACCATAACCTCATCATGGCTGGCAAGTCTGAGTGAACAGAACATAAGAGCTCCTGCGGTGGTGATAGGCGGCTAGACTGGTTGGTGGGCTGTTTTTGGGGGATGATTACTGTCCTCCAAAATCGAGAAGCTGCCTTAGGTTTAGTTGTTTAACCTTGCGAAAAATAACGTCATATATGACGACGTACTTTTCTTGCAGAAAAATGTTAACGTTTAGACGAGCGAGCAGGGTACCTTAACTAAAAGTTGGAAGATTCAAAACAATTTAGGAAATTACTATGATTCGTATTGGCGTCAAACTTCGTCTGACCATTTTTGTTTTTACTGCTCTGAGCATCCTCTGTCTGTCGGTTATGCCCAATCCCCCCGTACCACAAACCGGCATACTCGCTTGGGACAAGGCACAGCATGCCCTGGCCTATGCATTACTGGCTGCAATGGCAGGCTGGGCTCTGTTGCCCCTGGTGTCTCCTCCGGTGCGGGCCTGGCGCTATGCGCTGATTTTTGCGTTGGGGTACGGGGTGCTGATGGAGGTTCTGCAGGCAGGACTTACCTCTGGGCGGTGCGGTGATATTACTGACATCCTGGCCAATGCCCTGGGTGGGCTCACGGTTTACGGTTTGGTGCGTCTGGGCTCCGGTCATTTGCGGAACAAATATCGAAAGAATGGCTGAAAACATGGCAATAACCAAAACAGATCTCTTAGCCGCCGCTCAGAACGGCGCTCTTGTGCTGACGGTTAATCAGCGCCTGGCCCGCTATCTGGTGCAGGCCTACGATAGCCGCCTGCAGGAACAGGGCTGTACGGCCTGGAAATCCCCGACAATTCATTTTCACATGCAGTGGCAACGGCAAATGGCCGGTCTTCTGCATCTTGACGCCAAGACTCTGGCGCCGGTCCAGGCTTTGCGACTGTGGGAAAGGGCTGTGGAAGAGGAGGAACGGGACCTTGCTGGGGGCGGACTCATGCGGGTACCTGATGCCGCCAGAGCCGCGGCCCAGGCTCATCAGTTGCTGTGCGAATATGGTGCAACCTTCAAACCGGAGGATGGGGGAGAAGACCATCGGGCTTTTTTGCGCTGGCAACGTCGCTGGCAACAACTGTGCCGCGAGGGGGGATGGGATGACCCCGCGTTGCTGCCGGGTCGATTGGTTCAGGCCCTGGAGCATACGGAGTTGCCCTTGCCGGGAGATCTGTGGCTGGCCGGATTTGACGAGCTCACCCCAACTATCGAAGCCTTGTGTCTGACGCTGCAGAAGAGGGGCGTGACCGTTCATCAGTGGATGCCCCAGGCCTGTCAACCTCAGTCTCAAGGACGGGTCGGCTATGCAGACCCTGATGAAGAGGTGCGCAGCTGTGCTCAATGGGTGCGTCGGCAGCTGGAAGACAACGTGGAACGCATCGGTGTCATCGCCGTCGATATGGCCGCCTATCAGCAACGTCTGCAGCGAATCTTTCGCGAAGAGTTGAGCCCGGCAGCTTTGCTGCCTGGAGCGGGCGCAGAGAAAGCTTTCAACCTGTCCTTGGGGACTCCATTGCTGAACGAAGGCATGGTGCTCGCCGCCTTTGAACTATTGGCCTTGGGCCGCCGCGTTTCCCTAGACAGCATCAGCTACTTGCTCCGTTCCCCTTTTGTCTGGGGATATTCCGCCGAAAAACACTCCCGTGCAATCCTCGACCGGGAACTACGCAATTTGCGGATGACGGAGCTGCCACTGAAAAACGTCCTTCATTTTGCCGAAAGGGGCTTCAAGAAAAAGCTGGGCCTCGCCGATATCTTTGCCCGGCAACTCGAAACCATCCAAACCGCTCTGGCGGACACCGATACGCGCCTGCCTGGGGCCTGGGCACGACATTTCGCCGAGGTACTCGATAACTGCCAATGGTCGCGGGATCGCAGCCTGACCAGCCGTGAATTTCAAGTGTTCACTGCCTGGAAGGAGTTGCTGGCCGGCACGGCTTGTCTGGACCCGGTTTCCAGGCCCATGCGCCGCGGTGAAGCCTTGGCCCTTCTGCGACGTTTGGCTGCCGAGGAAGTCTTTCAGCCGGAAGGTTCGGCAGGGCGAGTGCAAGTTTTGGGGGCTCTGGAAGCGACCGGTCAGCAATTCGATGCGCTATGGCTGATAGGTGCCCATGATGAGGCTTTGCCGGCTTCGGCCCGTCCCAACGCATTTATTCCGCCCCCCTTGCAGCGCTCTTTAAAGATGCCTCATGCCGATGCCGCGAGAGAACTCGATTTTGCCCATAAGATTGCCGAGCGGCTGTTGATTGCGGCGCCCCTGTTGGTGGTTAGCTGGCCGCTATGCATGGACGGCCGCGAGCGGCAGCCGAGCCCCTTGGTTCAGCACCTTCCCTTGATCGAACCACGGCTGTCCGGTAGTCAGCGGCCAGCGTTGCTGATTCAGGAGGCTGCCCCGCCATTGGAAAGCCTGTGTGATGAGTATGGACCGGCGATTCCGGAGGGGAGCAGAATCTCCGGAGGCACGGCGATTCTTAAGGATCAGGCCTTGTGTCCTTTTAAGGCCTATGCTCGCCATCGACTGGGTGCCAGAGGACTTTCCACCGCCAGCGTCGGTCTTGACGGCCTTGATCGCGGCTCGCTGGTGCATCGCGTTCTGGAACTGTTCTGGCAAAAAACCAGAGACTGGCAGGGGTTGACCACCTTGGATGCCGAGGATTGGAGCGAACGTTCTTTATCCTGTGTCGAACAGGCTCTGGATGAGCTGGACTCGGTCAGGCAGGTGTCCCTGTCGAAGAGCCAGAAACAGCTGGAAAAGCAACGCTTGCTAGGACTGCTTGGGGAATGGCTCGAGATAGAAGCGCAACGGCCGCCTTTCAGCGTCGAAACCATGGAGGCCTGGCATCGAGAGACCTTTGGCCCCTTGACCCTGCAGACCCGTATCGACCGCATAGACCGCTTGGCTGACGGCTCACAGGTTATCATCGACTACAAAACCGGTTTGGCCGCTGTTGGCGATTGGCTCGGTGATCGCCCGGTAGAGCCTCAGTTGCCTCTCTATACCCTTGATCGTCATGATTCTGAGCTCTCCGCTGTGGCCTTTGCCAAGGTCAAGCGTGGGGATTGTCCTTTTGTCGGCCTCGGTCGTGATGATGATTTACTGCCCGGAGTAGCCAGTGCCAGTGGCCACCGAAAGTTGGAAGGGACCGAGATTAGCCACTGGGATGATCTGCTGAAAAGCTGGCACCAGACCCTACATCAACTCGGTGACGGTTTTGCAAATGGGCAAGCTCAGGTCGATCCGATTAACGCCCGACTGGCCTGCGATCGCTGTGATTTACAATCCCTTTGCCGAATCGCCGACCAAAATGGGCTCCAGGGGGATGAGGAACTGCTATGAAATTGACCATCACAGAGCCGCCGGATATTCAGGCACGGCGCCAGGCTTTAGAACCTACGGGGTCTTTTATTGTCCAGGCACCAGCGGGCAGCGGTAAAACTGAATTGCTGATCCAGCGGGTGCTCGCCTTGCTCGGTGTGGCCGAGCAGCCTGAAGAAGTGCTGGCCATTACCTTTACCCGTAAAGCCGCCGGTGAAATGCGAGATCGTCTTGTGCGCTCTCTGGAATCGGCCCAGGGACCTGAACCGAACGCGGAGCACGCCCGCACCACCTGGCGTCTGGCTCGGGCGGTGCTGGAAAACGATGCCCGTCACGATTGGCGGCTGTTGGAAAACCCGGTGCGCCTGACGGTACAGACCATCGACAGCTTCTGCGCCTCACTGGTGCGTCGTATGCCCTGGTTATCTCGATTCGGAGCTCAAGCCTCCATCGTTGAAGACGCCAATGAACTCTATCGGGACGCAGCCGAGAGGGTGCTGGCCCTGGCTGACCATAATGATTCTTACGGCCAGGCCGCCTGTCAGCTACTGTCCCATCTCGATAATCGTATGGAACGGCTGAGGGATCTGCTGGTCGGTATGTTGGCCCGGCGGGATCAGTGGATGCGCCATCTCTACGGTCAACAGGCCGAAGATCAGCGACGGATTCTTGAAGGGGGATTATGCTCTCTGGTTGAGGGAGTGCTCCAGCGCTTGAATGGCCTGCTTTCCAGAGAGGAACAAGCCTCCCTGGTGCGAATGGGGGCCTTTGCGGCGTCTAACCTGCATGCCCAGGGGATCGACAACAGTATTAGCTGTTTGATCGATTTGAGCACGTTCCCTGCGTCAGCAGCGGATGAAATCCAAACCTGGCGCGGCTTGGCCGATCTGCTGCTGACTCGTAGCGGTACCTTGCGTAAGCGCCTCGATAAAAACTGTGGTTTTCTCCCCGGTAAAAAAGAGCCCAATGCGTCCATGAAAGAAGCTATGGGCTTGCTGCTAGAGGATCTTGCGCAACGCCCGGCTGTCGTCGCCCTGTTTGACGAGGTACGGTCTTTACCGCCCGTGGTTTATGAAACGGAGCAGTGGCAGGTTCTGCAGGCTCTGGTGACCTTGCTGCCGCGAGCTGTGGCTGAACTCTGGCTGGTGTTCAAGGAGCGCGGCCAATGCGATTTTGTTCAAGTAGCCCTGTCGGCTGGACAGGCCCTTGGCGACGTCGATGCGCCGACCGATCTGCTGCTACATCTTGACAGCCGCATTCGCCACATCCTGGTGGACGAATTTCAAGATACCTCTTGGGGGCAGTTCTTGTTGCTGAAGAAGCTCATTGCCGGTTGGCAACAGGGTGACGGTCGCAGCCTGTTTCTGGTTGGTGACCCCATGCAATCTATTTATCGCTTTCGTGAGGCTGAAGTCGGTCTGTATCTGCAGGCTCGTCACCAGGGTATCGATCAACTGCATCTTGACCCCCTGTATTTGACGACCAATTTTCGTTCTCAGGCGGGGATCGTTGATTGGGTAAACCAGGTATTCCCAAGCCTGTTTCCAGACTGTGAAGACGAGGCCTTGGGCGGCGTTACCTACGCGCCGTCGGTGGCTGCCCGCACTTCGCTGGAGAATCCGGCGATTACCTGTCATCCTATCGTTGGCCAGGATGATCGTATGGAGGCTGCGCAGGTGGTGGAACTGGTACGTCAGGCGAAGCTAGAGGACCCGCAGGGCAATGTTGCGGTACTCGTTCGAGCGCGACCGCATCTCAAAGAGATCTTGGCCGCCTTTCGCGCTGCAGGGCTGCGGTTTCGCGCTCAAGAGATCGATTCCCTTGCCGAGCGACCCGTAGCCCGTGATTTGCTCGCTTTGACCCGGGCTTTACTCCATCCTGGCGATCGAATTGCTCACCTGGCCGTGCTGCGCGCGCCATGGTGCGGTTTGAGCTTAGTGGATCTGCATGTCATAAGCGGCGAGACTCCCAATGTCACCTTGGCTGAACTGTTGCGCCAACCGCAACGCCTGATGGGACTTTCCTGCGACGGGCGCAATCGCCTGGAGCGGGTAGCGGCCGTGTTAAATCAATCCATTGCCCAGCGGGGCAGGGTGTCGCTGCGGGTCCTGGTCGAGGGTGCCTGGCTGGCCCTTGTTGGCCCCGGCTGTTTGGATGCGGCCGGGTTAGTCGATGCCGATGCCGTTCTGGGGCTGCTGGAAAAACTTGATCAAGGCGGTGACCTGTTGCCCTTTGAGGCTCTTGCCGAGAAACTTGGTAAACTGTATGCGGCCGCTGATCCTCTGGCCGACGAATCCTTGCAGGTTATGACCATCCATAAGGCTAAAGGGTTGGAGTTCGATACGGTGATTCTGCCGGGTCTGGGTCGCCGGCCCCGTGGCGAGGACGCGGTACTTATGCGTTGGCTCGATTTGCCTGACACCGGTCTGCTGCTGGCTCCTTTGGCGCCCTTAGGTAGTCAGAGCCGCGATGGTATTTACGATGCGATTGGACGCATCGAAAAGCAGAAAGGCGATATGGAGCTAGCCAGAGTCCTGTATGTGGCTGCGACCCGTGCAAAAAAACGTCTGCATCTATTGGGGTATGCCAGGCCAGTCGGCGAGGAGGAGTGCAGGCCGGAGAGCGGATCTTTCTTGGCGAAATTATGGCCGGCGGTAGCCGACGAGTTTCAAGGCGCTGAACGTTGTGATCCAGAGCCGAAGGAGGCGCAAAAAACGGTGGGGCGATTACAGAGGCTAGCTGGCGATTGGCAACTGCCGTCCTTGCCCGCCGGTTACCAAGGGGCCGCGCCGAATGTGCTGCAGCCTTCATCGGTGGCCCGTAAGGCAGAAGAAACAAATTTGCTGCCAGCAACGGAGGAGGGCCGCCATATTGGTACCGTCATCCATCAGTGGCTAGAATCTATTGCGCGTGATGGGCTGGGGGCTTGGCCGCCGGAACGCCTCAATGCCGAACAAGCCCTGTGGCGCATTCGTTTAGCCCAGTTGGGCATAGCTGCATCTCAACTGGATAAAGCCGTTGACAAGGTGCTGCAGGCTTTGCAACAAGCTTTGCTAGGAGAGCGGGGCCGCTGGCTGCTGGCCGAACACGAACAGGCCGAATGCGAACTGGCCCTTTCCGGGATGGTCGATGGTCAACTGGTGCATGCGATCATCGACCGCACCTTCGTCTATGACGGAGAGCGGTGGATTATCGATTATAAGACCAGTGTGCCGGCAAATCAGGAACGGCAGGCCTTTTTAGCCGAGGAGGGCGAACATTACCGAGGTCAACTCGACATCTACCGTCGTTTGTTCGAAGAATTTGAACCGACCCGAGATAGTCGTACCGCCCTGTACTTTCCGATAATAGACGGCTGGTACGAACTTTCGCCTTAGGGATGTTGATGGTCGGCCCTGCAGGATAAGGGGTATAGGGCAGGTTGCTGTGACGCTCTGGTATAAAACAAGACAGTTTGGCTCGTAAGCAGACTCTTGCGCTGAAAGATTCTTGATTTTTACCATGATATAAGTCACTGTAGGTGAAACGCTGTTTTAAAATTTTGTGACGATTTGATATGAGTTTGCTTGATGCGCTGGAACCACTACCGACGTGCTGTAATTCATTCGAGCAAGAAACATTATCCAGAGTTTAGAAAGGGGTAACATAATGCCGAAATACGTAATTGAGCGCGAAATTCCTGGAGCTGGGGACCTGACGGCTGAAGACCTTCAAGGTA
>JAIOSZ010000312.1 GCA_021107335.1 Desulfuromonadaceae bacterium
AGCACCGCTCCGGGGGAGACCTTACCAGTGCGGGTCATAGAACGCTTCCGCTATACAATAAACCAGAGGCCACAACAGCCGTCCGAGGTGCCTTGGGCCATCCGATGCGCTGTTCTTGAGAGATGTTTGCTTTAAAACTGAATACGTTAAAAAACCTGACTGGTAATGCCAACGAAAGCTCCTTCTGTGCCGTTACTATCTGCCAACGGACAAACATTTCTATCGTTCTATCGGATAAACAACAGCACCAAACAATCGACTGCCGGCTCAGAAGGTCATCACCGTAAAGCCCTGCGCCATGAGAGCCGCCAAGGAAGGATGCCCGGCCATATCGTCCAGCAATGGTAAGCCGGCAGCCTGCACCGCCTCCAATGCTCCAAGCTTGACTGAACAAGCTTTACAAACGCCGCGTATCAAATCCTTCTGACGGGCCTTGAGATAAAGGGCATGGAACGGATTGTCGGCTTTTTCCAGCTCGGCCACCAGCTTAACCGCCGCCCCTTCGAAAACCACCGTTACCTCTTGCCCTTTTTCATGCATATCCAGTGCGTTAAGCAGTACGTGGACAAAGCAAAGCAACTCGCTCTATCACATCGTCTGGTGACTGTCTGTGAATTCCCTGATTCTGCCATAAACATCGATAGGGCTCAGGCTGTTGAGTTGGGCGATTTGCCTGAGACTCATATTTTCCCTGGCCTTAATATTACTCTCGCCCAGAGATTTTATGACCGCTTCCGTATCTAGCCCATATTTGCTGCATAGCGCCCGTAGGGTCAACTTTCCCAACCCCTGCGTAGGCTTCCTCGGCATTCTTTTAGCTTCACTTGTACTCGCACCGGTTCTGAGCATCGCCAAATAAACGTCCTGCGGCGCAACACCGTTGGCAATGGCTATTTCCTTCAGCGATTGGGTATCGCTGGCAACAGTATAGCCTGCTGCCGCCAGCGCCTGCAGAGCGGCGGTCACCTCGATATCTATGTGCCGAGCAAAGGTCCTGAGAGAGGACAGCTCGGCGTGGCCGTAGGGCGGCTGTCCATATTTCTGCGCGGCTGCTTCCTTAACCTGACTGTTAATGGCGATAATGGTCGAAAAAGGCGGGATTCCGGCATAGGTCCCCACTACAATAATCAGAGTCAGCAACAATGCAATATTGAAATCCTTGGTGAAGACCTTCATCTGGCGGCTTTTATTTCTCAGATAGAGTTCAATGTTGTCCCAATTGTAACTGGTATGAAGCAGCAGGGCGATCAGGAACAGAATCCCCACATTGATATGGATGGCTGTCCACTGCTCTTTTGAAAGCCCCCACAAGGTCCAGTTGGCCCAATAGGCTACCCGCCCCTGGGGAACAATGTAGAGCACGGCGCTAGTCAGAAGCATAAAGAACAGCGCTATAAAAGCGGTCAGGGAAGTCACTCGTTTCATATTCATCGATCAATCCTCTACAATTCTGTTGGTCGTTGATTTGAGTGGGACGCTCAAACAATGAAAGGCAGGACCAGCACCTGGGCGCCTTCGACAATCAAAGTACCGTCCCTCCTGCTTTATTAATGGACCCTACTCCTATTTGAAACAGAGATCAACGCCCAGATCACGTGCCCGATTACAGGCCTCCATATTTCCTCATTTCTTCCCTATTTGTTTCTTAGTTCACTGCTAGCGTGTTCTTGTCCTAAGGGCTTTCGCCCCATCCCCTTATCGCATCACCCATGACAAGGAAACCACCATAGCTATGAGTCCATTGCTCTTAATTTGTCGTCGACTGCTGTGCTGCCTCGCCTGTTTTTTATGTCTGCTACCGGTAGTCGCAGCGGCCCAATCGCCCCCCTTACTGCGCCTGGAGCAGGCAGTAACCCTGGCGTTGGCCCACAATCAGGGCCTGCAGATCGCCGCCGATCAGACGCGAGACGGTGAGATTTCGGTGCGACTGCAGCAGGATCAGTTTCTGCCGCAAATCACGGCCAGCGGAACCGCCAGTTTGCACCACGACGTCGGAGCGCAAGAGGAAGACCGCAATTACGGTAATCTAGCCTCGGATATCAGGCTGAGTCTGAACCTGTTCAGCGGGTTCTCTAACCAGGCGACACTAGAAAATGCTCGCCAGATCCTGGCCGCCCGCCAACACAGCTTCGGCCGAGCCCAGCAACAAGTAGTTTTCACCGTGATCGGCAACTATCTGAATGCGGTTAAGGCTCTTGAACAGATTAGGGTAGCCGAACAGAACCTGCGGGATAATGCGCAACAGTTGTCAGATATTGAGGCCTATCACCAAGCGGGCCGTAGACCGGTCACCGATGTCTATAAGCAGCAGGCCGAAACGGCCCGAGCCCGCTCCACACTCTTGGGCGCCCGGCGGGACTATCGAGTCAACAAGCTGGCATTGCTGCAAAGCATCGGCAGCGATGCCACAACAAAGATTGAAGTTGTCCTACCTGACTCGCCCCTCTTGCAGACCATACCTGAAACAAGCGAAACGGTTCTGCTGGCGACAGCGCTGACCGGGAGACCTGACCTACTAGCCTTGCAGAAAAATGTAGCCGCCTCCGTGGAACAAATTCGCCTGGCACAAGCCGGTCACTACCCAAGCGTCGATTTGGTAGCGGTAGCCGCGACATCCTTTAACGATCGGGAAGAGGATAGTTTCGCCAGCCAACTAAAGGAAGACAACCTGACCGGATCGCTAAGCTTATCGACCGCAATCTAACTCGTCACGAAGTTGACCAGGCCAGAGTCAGCCGCAACACTGCCGGCCTGCAACTGGCCAAACTGCAACGTCAGATCGAAGCGGAAGTCGGTCAGGCGGTAGCTGATTTTCAGACCGCTGGCCAACAACTTGAAGCGGCCCGCGAGCAACTGAACTATGCGGAAAAGGCCTTGGAATCCACCACACAACGATACCGAGCCGGAGTAGCAACCCTGACTGAAATAACCAGTGCCCGCTCGGTTTTAGTCGAAGCCCGCTACGCCCAGATCGAAGCGCAACTCGACCGCATGATTCAAACCGTAGCCATCGCCCATTACAGCGGCGACCTTGACCCG
Organism: Desulfuromonadaceae bacterium; assembly: GCA_021107335.1. GTDB lineage: Bacteria > Desulfobacterota > Desulfuromonadia > Desulfuromonadales > Syntrophotaleaceae > Syntrophotalea_A. Next base: position 3,040 of record JAIOSZ010000312.1, read on the forward strand.
ATCCTGTTTAGCAAGGAGATTTCCGGATGACCCGATTAAAGTCAAAGACCAGGCACAGAGCTGCAAAGGGGATTCTGATCCTTTGCCTGACTCTGTTGCTCATAGCTGCAGCACTGAATTGGCTGTTCGCCTCGTCACAACAAGAAAACCCATTGGCCTCTCTGCAGACCGCCACCGTAGAGCGGGGCGACCTAGAAGTGACCGTAGCCTGCACCGGTAGTCTGAAGGCTGTCGGCACAGTGGAGGTGGGCACCGAAGTATCTGGGACCATAAAAAAAGTACTGGCCGATTACAACGATCGAGTGGTGAAAGGGCAGATCCTGGCTGAACTCGATCTGGAGCTTTTTGAGGCCGAGGCGGTCAGCGCACGAGCCGCAACCCTGCGTGCCAATGCTCTGCTGCAGCAGGCCCAAACTGAATACCGACGCAACCAGCCGCTGCTTCAACAAGGACACCTGTCCGCGCAAGAGTTTCTAGCCTACCAGACTAACCTGGCTACAGCCGAGGCCGATCTAATGGCTGCTGAGGCCTCCCAAAAAAAAGCCGAGACCAATCTGCGCAACGCCAGCATCCGTTCGCCCATTGATGGCACGGTCATCGAACGGGAAATCGAAAAAGGCCAGACCGTGGCGGCGAACTTCAGTACCCCGACCCTTTTCATTCTGGCAGAAGACCTGGCCCGCATGGAGATCGAAGCCGATGTAGATGAAAGCGACATAGGCCAGATCAAACAGGGTCAGCAGGTGCGTTTTACGGTACAGGCCTACGCCGAGAAAATTTTCCCCGGAACCGTGACCCAGATTCGGCTCAATCCCACCGAAGAGTCTCATGTCGTGACCTATACCGTTGTCATCACAGCGGCTAACGACAAAAGCCTGCTGCTACCGGGAATGACCGCCACCATTGACTTTATCATTCAAGATCTTAAAAACACCCTGCTGGCCCCCAATGCCGCCCTCCAATACGCCACACGGGCACTTTCCGTTCACGACGGCGCGGCACTTGTAGTGGTAGATGATCAAGGACGCAGCCAGACACTGGCAGTAACGGCCGGCCCGTCAAACGGAGCCCACACCGCTGTGACGGGATCAAATCTTATAGCCGGTCTGACAGTCGTCACAGGAACTAAAACCCCCGCCAAACAATCCAGCGGCAATCTCTTTTCCCGACTGATGCCCCGTCCGCCAGGGCGCGGAAAATAAGGAATAAGCCACCATGCAACCGATTCAACTGAAAAATATCTGTAAGACCTTTCGTCTGGGGGACACCGAGGTCAAAGCCCTGGACGGCGTTTGTCTCGATATCGAACCGGGCGATTTTATGGCGGTTATCGGCGCTTCAGGATCCGGCAAATCGACCTTGATGAATGTCATCGGCTGTCTTGATCAGGCCGACAGCGGTTCTTATCTGCTTGAAGGGAGACCTGTCGGCGAACTGAAAAAACACCAGTTGTCTGATATTCGCAACCAACGGATTGGCTTTGTCTTTCAGGGCTTTAATCTGCTGCCCCGCACCAGCGCTCTAGAGAATGTCATGCTGCCGTTGCTTTACTACCGAGGTGAACTACCTGCCGCCCAACAGCGCCAACGAGCCACAAAAGCCCTGCAACAGGTCGGGCTAGCCGACCGCATGCACCACGAGCCCAATCAACTCTCAGGCGGTCAGCAACAACGGGTTGCCATTGCCCGGGCACTGGTCAACGATCCGGCCATTATTCTCGCCGATGAACCGACAGGCAACCTGGATAGTCGAACCACCCTCGACGTACTGGCCCTGTTTCAGAACCTCAACGACCAGGGCATTACCATCGTGCTGGTCACCCATGAGACAGACGTAGCCGAACATACCCGGCGGGTCATCGAAATGCAGGACGGAAAGATCCAACGGGATTTTAAAGTAGAGAACCGGCGACTGGCTTGAACGTATTAATTGCAAAGAGTTTGTCTCATGCCAAACCGCCCTACAAAGGACAACCATCGTCATGAAATGGAGTAAATGGATCGTCGTTGCCCTGCGCAGTATCGCCCGCAACCGCCTGCGCAGTTTGCTGACCATGCTTGGCATCATCATCGGGGTAGGATCGGTAATTGCCCTGGTGGCACTGGGGGAAGGCTCGCAGGCGGATATCACAGAGAACATCGCCGCCATGGGCACCAATCTGATCATCGTGGTTCCCGAAAGTACCGACAGTCATGGTGTGCGAGGGGGAGCGGGGACCTCTTCAAGCCTGTCTTTGGCGGATGTTGAGGTCCTTCGCAAAAAAGCCAAGGCGATCAGTTACGTTTCAGCCGAGGTACGACTTTCCGAGCAGGTGGTGGCCGGCAACAGTAACTGGAACACTACCGTACAAGGAGTCGGCAAGGACTTTCTGCTGATTCGCAACTATCAACTAGCCAAGGGAGGGTTCTTCGGCGAGCGGGAGGTTTCCGCCAAGGCCAAGGTGGCGGTTCTGGGGCAGACGGTGGCCAAGGAGCTATTTGCCGATCAAGACCCCATCGGCCAGCGCATTCGAGTGCGCAAGACCCCATTTCAAGTGATCGGAGTGCTGGCCGAGAAAGGCCAAAGCAACATGGGAAACGACCAGGACGATATCATTCTGATGCCGTCAACCACCGCCCTGTATCGCCTATCCGACGGCAAGACAGTACGTGGCCTGCTGGCCAGTGCCGTAAGCTCTGAAAAAATCTCTGAAGCGAAAGAACAAATCACCGCCGAACTGCGCAAAGCGCACCGCCTGCGGGATGGAGAAAAAGACGACTTTGATCTGCGCGACCAGTCGGAAATGAATTCGATGGCCTCACAAGTGACCGGCACCATGACCCTGCTGCTCAGCGCCATCGCCGGTGTCTCTCTGCTGGTCGGCGGCATCGGTATCATGAACATCATGCTGGTTTCGGTAACCGAACGCACGCGGGAGATCGGCATCCGCCTGGCGGTCGGCGCACGGGGCGGCGACATTCTTTGCCAGTTTCTTATCGAGGCGGTAGTTCTCTGTCTGTGCGGTGGTTTGATCGGCATTCTCAGCGGCCTGGGCATCGCTTTCGGCCTTGGCCAGATTATGGGTATCAGCGTATCGGTCAATCCGTTGATGATCGTGGTAAGCGTCGGCTTCACCCTGGCGGTGGGGGTGTTCTTCGGTTTTTATCCGGCCCGCAAGGCCGCCAACCTTAATCCCATAGAGGCCCTACGCCACGAATAGACCATTTTTGATTAAAAACCTAATCGATGCAAGCCAGACCGCTGAATTCGTCATCGGCCTCGGTGATGAACTCATCGAGACGCTCCTCCGGCAAGTTGGCCATCTCACCAAGGGTCGTGGTCTTCAGGGTGTCGATCTCCCACTCGGTAGTGTTGTAGGTGGTGTGGTAAAAAGACAAGCTCTTCTCTTCCTTCAACCCCATCTCCAGAAACTGCCGGGCGCCTTGACGAATCAGCCTCAGTTTGCGGCGAATGTCTTCCTGGCTGACCACCGTCCAAACGCCCAACACGATGGGGCTCTCCAAATTCTTCACATCGCCGATGAATTCACCGCGCAACATATCGTTCCGATCCGTGCCCAGATAAGGGACAAAATCCATATGCTCGGCGAGCTTCCGTTCGCTGGAGAAAAAACGGCCACTGACCGGGTCGAGGGTGAAGATGATGTGGTGATGGATATCCTGTCCGTAACTTTTAAACAGCATGCCCTTAAACGCTTCAAAATCGAATTTCTTAGCAAGAAAGACTTCATTGCGCTTGATGCGCTTGAGGATGGTCGCCAGCCAAACCTTGATGACTTGGTTATTGATACGACACTTGTCCAACTCCTGGCGCAGAAACTGCCAATTATAGCCACCATAGCGATAGAGTAGAATGCTGCGGTAGATATCCCGTACATTGTTATAGCGGCTGAACTGGCTGATTAGATCGTAGCTGAAAATCTCCATCTGCCGTAGCTGCCAGATAAAGACCGCGACCTGAGTACGCGTGCTCTTTGAAGTCACCGACACCCGTTGGGAGATCTTGAACAGGGAGATATAGCGGGATTCGAGCAACGCCATCAGGTTGCTGCTGCTGCGGGTGCTGCGCTTTAGCGCGATGGTCCAGCGGGTGAAGCTGCCCGCCTCGCTCTCCACCACAATATTGTTCCGTCCAAAGGTAGAAAAAATCTGCCGAGTCCCGAGGCCTTCTCCCTCCTTGGTGGTCTTGCCGACAAACAGGGGCAGACCGTCCTTCGCCTTTTCCAGCCGTTCCGGTTCGATGCCAGACCCATTATCTTCGATAATCAGCGTGACCCCCTCGGGTTGCGGCTGCAGAATAATGTCGATCAGCCCCCGCCGGCAGGCGCCATTGATGGCTTCCAGGGCGTTGGCCACGATGTTGATCAGCGCCCGGCTGTAGTTCATGTAGTTGCCAGCCACCTCCGGCACGTTGCCCCCCAGAGTCAGACGAATGTCGCAGGCCACCGCTGCCGTCTCGATCACCGGAATAACCCGCTCTTGAATCAGCTCCTTAATATCCACCTTGTGCATCTCGGAGATCTTGTCTTCGTAGACGTTCAGGGTGTTGAGCAGCGCCGTCGTCTCCCGGTTGACATCTTCTACCACCTTATGAAAGTTGTCGACGGAAATCACCCCGATCATGTCGAGCAGTACCTTAAGGGACTTGCGCGCGTCGTGGCGTACCCGACTCAATTGCTCCGCCAGGGAAAAATCTTTGCCGTGCAGGCGTTTCATACGCGCGGCAATAATCTGCGCCTGCCCCGCCAGCAGCGAAAAGGTCATCTTGCGATAGACGGTGCTCTCTTCATACTTAAAGGCCCGCGCCGTAAAGAAGCTCACCACGCTGCCGAGCTTTTCCCATACATAGAGATAGATCGTACTCTCGGCCGGCACCTCGCCCGCCAGCTTTTCGACAAAAGCCGAACCGATGCCCTTGCCCCGACCAAAGGGACTGGTCACCTGGGTATAAATATGAAAGCGAGTCTGCTTTTTGTTGGAATAGACCACCAG
>JAIOSZ010000323.1 GCA_021107335.1 Desulfuromonadaceae bacterium
AACCTGCTGCACCATGTCACTATCGAACGGTTGCACGACGCCTATAGGGGGCTCAACCCAAAGGCCGCCAGTGGAATCGATTCCCGCTTTGGGGTCGATTCCCGCTTTGGGGTCGGACCAAGTTAACTTATTGAAAATGCATGATTTTGTACCCAAAAAGGCCCTGGTAAACCACTTATAGGCCCATTTTAGGGGGCTAAATCAGAGCAGTACGCTTTTTTAGCTGTATTTTCTCGCACTGGCAATGGGAGAGGCGCATGGCAAGAGCGAGTCGGCATCACATACCGGGTTGCATCTGGCGCATTACTCACCGTTGCCACAAGAAGGAATTCTTGCTGAAGTTCGCTCATGACCGCTCCCGTTTAGTGGCCTGGTTGTTAGAGACTCGCAAGCGGTTCTCCTTACAAATCCTGAATTATACGATCACCTCGAATCATATTCATTTGCTGGTGAAAGACAATGAAGAGGCCGACTCCATTCCATCGTCCATCCAGCTGGTAGCCGGTCGCACCGGCCAGGAATATAACCAGCGCAAGGGTCGCAAAGGGGCGTTCTGGGAGGACCGCTACCATGCTACTGCTATTGAATCGGGTAAGCATCTACGGCGTTGCCTTGTTTATATGGACTTGAACATGGTTCGGGCTGGCGTCGTGTCTCATGAGATTCAGGGCAACCGCCGCCGCAACAGACTGCTTAATCTGGACACCCTTGCTGAGGTTACGGAGACAAATGGACCGGAGTCTTTGGCTAGAGCTCATCGGGATTGGATCGAGGAAACTCTGAGCGCGGAAAGAGGCCAACGAGAGGAGATATGGACGAAGAGTCTCGCCGTTGGTATCGAGCCGTTCGTTCAGAAGATCCAAGAGAATCTTGGAGCGCGGGGCATAGGCAGAGATGTTGGTGTGATTGGAGACGCCTATGTGCTCCGAGAATCGCCCGAAACCTATGAGGCCAATTTTGATCCCGAAAAACGGGCCATAGCGCCAAATAATAGCTTTTTTTGGGATGGTTTTTCATGATTTTCACTGGGTTGACTTGGTCCGACCCCAGGAATTCCCAGGAATCGGTCCTCTTCAAAAAATCCGCCCATGTCCCAATGCAAAAGAGCCTGATGTGATCGCTGAGTTTTACCTCTTTTTCAAGGAGGCTCTCTGCGTTCGTCAGGCTCTTTCCCCCGGTGTCTTTGGAAAAGTATTTATCCTTTTCCTCGTGCTAACCACACCGAACTAGAAAGCGGGGGTGCATAGGATTGGCAGGCCGTTTGCTCTTCCGGCATTGCAGTATGTGCAGAGCCTATAATTCAATTCCATCCCTCTGGTTCAGGTACAGCAATCTTCCGACATTTCTTTCAACAATAGAGTCCAGATCTCTCCTTCGCCTTTTTGATCCTATTCTCCATCGATGGTCACGCCAAACCGGTCGAGCACAGCATCGATGGGGTTGGCCACGGTTATCGTCGTATTGCCGGCAAACAGCAGGCCGACCGGCTTGCGTTCATCAGTCTTGGTTCTGCCCTTGCCGACCGCCACCACCAGCGATCCCGAATCGCCGCCGGCACTGAAGCCGCCAGGTTCGATGATGATCTGGTTGACGAAGCGCGCCGTACCGCTGTCGTAGCCGACGCTCACGGTGGCGTTGATCGCGGTAATCAGGCCGCTGGTCAAGCCGGTGGTGCGGCCGTATTTCCTGACCTTGAGGTTGACCCGCGGCTCGAGGGTGGTCGATTTGGGGGCGCCGTAGCCGTCGCAGGGTGTGGCGTTGCCGAGCACGTCCGGCGAAGACCAGGCAATGGCCGCATCGATGGTGTTGTTCGCCGAGGTGGAAAAGACGATCTCCTCGAAATCGTACAGGGTACCGATCTCGTCGCCGTCGATAAGGGTTGTGTTGGGTCCTGTTGCACCGCCGTCGTAGGCCCCGGGTTGCAGAATCTCGTCGTCATAGGAGGCGAGGTTTTCGTTGGCATAGACGTGGTTGTTACTCAAAGCGTAGACGTTTATGCCGTCTGTGACCCGGGCGCCGATGGTGCCGGCGGTGATGGCCGGATGTCCGGTGGAAACGCCGAGCGGCACCGCGCGATCAAATAGGGCCGCGGGGTCTACGTCACACACAGTGCTGGTGTCATCTTCGCCGGGGGTAGCGGGGATGCCGCCTTTTTTCAGGGCGGTGATCTTACCGGTGATTTTTACCGCTACCGGCTGGCCGTCCAGCTCAGCGGGTATGCGTGCTGCGCGGGCTCTATGGAACGACTCAACCAGCACCAGCACCGCCGGCCGGCCATTCGCAGCCAGCCCGGTGGCGGTGCCGACCACTCCAGGCTCACCCAAGAGCCTTTCGGTGTGCCGGTTTTGCACCGCCATGACCGCTTTGACGGCTGGATGGTTCTGGTCAAAGACTACCGCCGCCTGCTCCGGAAGGTCCACATCCTCTGGGCCCAACGCCACCGCTCCGCCAGCCGAGAACAGCAGGGTCAGAAGAAACATTATCAGGCTGAGCGAATACGTTGCGTAGCGAGTAACCGGGTTCCTCATGGCCCATCTCCTTTCACGGCTTGTCATTGAACTAAAAAGGCCGAGCTTGCCGAAGGTGTCTCTTTCGGTAGCTCGGCCATCTTCTAACGAAGACCCGCTGCTTTCCGCCCCCATATAGCGAATGGGGGCGTTGCCGGGAGATCCTTTCAGGGTGTTCAATTCATTTGTTAAAGGCCTTTGTTATGTTGGGAAAGAGAGATCTTTTAACCCTTCGTTTTATAAACATAAACGCTCGTTGTTGGGTGTCAAGCAGGGCCGCGGTTAGGAATGATAAATGTCACGAATATCAGGAGGCGTGGTCTTTGTTATCGTTCGAGGAGTCGGTCCCTTCGGCAATGCAAAAGAGCCTGATATGATCGCCGAGTTTGCCTCTTTTTCAAGGAGGCTCTCTGCGTCCATCAGGCTCTTTCCCTCGTGCCTTTGGAAAAGTATTTGTCCTTTTCCTTTGTGCTATACACACCGTACTACATGCTGCTTCTCCGATGTGATGCCGAGGGTGCATAGGAACCACAGGCTTGGAGGTTTTTAGTCTCTTTGCCTTTTTCTTATCGGCAGGTCGTTTGTTCTTCCGACAATGCGATAAGAGTAGAACCTACATTTACAGTCTACTGCTGTGATAAAGAAACGCAACATCTGGTCAGATTTTTTTCAATTAATGGATGTCGGTGAATTGGTCGTTTTCTTCATCGCCGGCAGAGTATTTGGATTAGGTCCACTTCCCCTTGGCGACCGAGAGCGGTTAGTGCCTCTATAGCGCTGTCTGCGTATTCTTTACCATCCCCTGTTAGGTAAGCGAAAACAAAGGCTGCCAGTTCGGCTTGGGCCGAGGCACGTCTTTCTGCCGGGGTTCTTTTTCGTCCCGCCTGAAGCCAAAGGCTTTCAGCACGTCGCCGATGGAAGCTTATGGCTTTGTTGACCATCTCAAGTCGCTGTGTCAGGGAAGACTTGTATCTGGAGCGAAAGGTGGCGACAATCTTTTCAGGGAAGTCTTCTTGGATTAGTTCCGCAAGACGGATCAGCTTATTTTTCACCAGAACCTCAGCTAACAGTTTTTAGGGACAGGGGACCAGGTTTGCCGTTTGCGTTTTTAGATCGAAAACGACTTTTATCCGTTTGTTCTTGAGTTGCTGCAGGACCTGGGCAACTTTATCCTCTAGTGTACAACCGACTTCGGCCCAATCTGAACCGTCTCTGGTTACAAATTCCTGGATCATTCGGCGAAGGGTGTCTAGAGCGATCTGTTTGTAGGGGACCTCTATCCCGTCTTCAGGATAGTCGGTGTTGTTTTCTTGATTCACAAATCACCTTAAATTAGAGCAGGTTTTGTTATCTGTGTGGTCGATGCAGAGTCAGGCATTCCTCAATTCTGGACCAGGGTTTGCGATGTGGTCGATTTATCCATC
>JAIOSZ010000227.1 GCA_021107335.1 Desulfuromonadaceae bacterium
ATCTGGGAGACGTTCAGCAGCGAGAAGACCTTGGCCAGAAAGGTGAACTTGCGCAAGACTCCTTCCTTGATCGTTAGGTGAAAGCCGCCATCCACCGTCGGCAGATAATGGCTCCCCAGCTCACCGGTCAGTTCGAAATCGCCGTCGAGGGCGCCGCTTAGCAGACCCTTTTCCCCAAGAACCTTGCCGTGCTGCAGGGTTGTCGCCTCGACTCCCTTGATCTGTCCCGAAACGGTCAGCAGCCGGTTTTGCTGTGCATCATCATGCAGGGCTATTTGAGCCAGGCAACTGCCACCGCCGGTAGTGAAACGAAGCGGGCTGATACGCAGCACGCCATCTGCTGAGGTGACGGTGGTCGTGGCCTGCTGAACATTAAGTCCCTGATAAGTGCCCTTGGCAATTTCGGCTTTGACGACTACTTTCAGTTGGCTTTTTGCAGAGGAACTTTTCGGTTTGTTGGAACCTTGCCAGAGGGCAACAACCGAATCGATATTGGCTTGAGCCGATTTAGCGGAGAGCTCGAGTATTGAGTTTTTGCCGACTCGTAATTGGCCGTTGACGGCCACTTGGGTGCCGCCATCGAGGGTGACTTGCAGATCGGTGAAATCAACCCGGTTGCCCATAAAGATCAAGCGGCCCTTAAGGTGATGCAAGTTGGCTTTGGGGGAAGGGAAGACCAGCTCGTTAGCCCGTATCTGCCTAGCGGAGAGCCTCAGTTCGATGCGGGGCTTTGCCCAGTTGCTGATTCGTCCGCCGAGGGTCACATCCGATTCGCCAAGCAAGCCCTTCATGCCTTGCCATTCGATATGATCCGGAAAAAGTTTCAGGTGGCCGGAAAATTTCTGCAAATCGCCCCCGAGGATCCCAGGAAAGTGTACTCCACATTTGGTTAGCTGGAGGACTCCGTTGCTCGTTGGAGCAAAACCTCCGCTGCCCAGTAGACGGTATTCGCCAGACAAGTTTCCCTTCAGTTGAAATTCTTTAAGGGCCGGCATCAACGGCAGCCAATCGGTAAGGTCGGTGTCAGCCAAGGCCAATTGCAGGAGATAAGCTTGTTCTTGTTGACGTTTATAATGGCCGGCAACAGAGAGGTTGAGTGGGCCTAGCTGCAGCTTTCCGTCTGTCAGTTGCAGTTCGTCTGGGGAGAGCTGCCCCTGAAGTTTGAGACCGCTCGGCAGGCCCGCCGGTTTGGTTAGCAGTTGCTGGTAGCGCAGGTTACAGGCCTGTAAATCGGCCTGTAGGGTCCATTGCAGTTGGGTAAGTTGGCCGTTTATGTTGAAGCTGACCGGAATCGGTCCTTCAGCGGTCAGCGGTTGCAGTTTGGGGTTATCAGAGAGTTGTGTCAGATTCCGACCCGGCAATACCCAGCCTGCGCCGAAGGTGGCCGACGCGGTAGGCTCAAAGGGCTGTTCGATGGTGCCGGAAAACTGCAGGGGGGCTTCCAGAACCTGGGCTTTACCATCGCGGAGAGACAGTTTTTGCTGCTTCCAGGTGGCGGTGGCGCTTACCTTGGAAAAGAGCGGGTTTTTGCCGAAACGGAACTGTCCGTCCTGAAGATAGATGGTGGCCTCTTTAATCGTTTCGGGTAGTGCTTGTTTATGAAAATGAGACAGGGGGCCGGCAAAACGGCTGTAGCCGAGGCGTAGAGTGCCTCCGAGGGTTTGCCCCTGTAGCAGATGGCTGAAGGGCTGCCGGCCGGTAGGCAGTAGACCGGCTATGGCAGCAAGGGGTAGTTCCGGTGTGGACAGGCCGCCCTCCAGCCAGGGGTCTGCTTCCCCCTGTTGCAGGGAAAAGTGGCCGGCCAGCTGAAGATCGTTCCATTTTAGCGTCAGGTCATCGAATTTGTTCAGACCGGTGTCTGCTGTCCAGTCTCCGGAAAGTTCAACGTTTTGCAGGGGGAGCGGTTGGGGATAGAGCTCGGGCAATTTCAGTAGCAGTTGATCGCTTTGCAGGTTGGCTTTAAAAGCGAGGCCTTCCAGCGGCGAACCACGGAGAACCCACTTCATGTCGAGGCGTCCGCTACTTCACTTGCAGCCTGCTTGAGCGGCGTAATGGCTACAAAGGCTATTCGGATCGATACCTTTGAGATGGATTGACAAATCTAGCCAGAGCTGGCGCCAGTTGGCCGGGTCGGTCGGTAAGGCCATATGTCCTGAGGCTTGCAGGAGGCTGGTTGGTTCATCTGTTAGTTGCCCGCTGAACTGCAGGCGGCCCTTGTTGCGGGAATAGATGTCGCGGGCGCGCAGATTAATGTTCGTCACTTGCAGTTCAAAGGGAGCGTTTTGACGACGCAGGTCGTTGAGATATACCGTTCCTTGCTCAATTTGCAGGGAATGGACCCTCACCGTGTTTAGCAGCTTGTGAAGCAGCATTGTAGGGTGAGGTTGGGGCGAGGTTTGCTCTGCGCCCGGGGGCAGCGTAAGGCGCATTCGAGGGTGGTGAAGAACGATCTTCTCGAAACTGAGCTTGCCAATGAAGAGCGGCAGCAGTTTGGTCTGCAGGGACAGCCTGTCGGCTTGCAGTAAGGGCGCCTCTGTATTGCCGATTTGGATGGCGGTAAATTCGAACGTCGGGCCGGGTCGCAGAGTCAGACGGGCTGCGCCGAGGCGGACCGGTTGGGATAGACTACTGCTGAGGCGGTTTTGCAGCTCTTCCCGGTAGCGATTGAGATCGAAGGTGGCTAGCAAATAGGCCGCGCACAACAAGCCTGCGACGCCCAGCAGGCCCAGAGAGGTCAAAATAGGATGGCGGCGAAACATGGAGATCCTTTATCCGAGTTGATCTTGCGCGGCTATTGTGCGTTATCAGGCGCGGTGGGACAACTATAAATTAGCTGAAGCGAATCAACCGGTTGCTAGTAAGTTGTCGGGTAGGCACAGACCGGCTGCCAATAATAGATGTTGCAGATCCTGGGGTAACGGACAGGAGACGGTTAGTCGCTGCCCGTCAGTCGAGTTGGGCCAGGCCAGGGTGCTGCAATGGAGAAAGGGCTGCTGGTGGTTGCGAATACTTGGGCCACCGTAGCGCCGGTCCCCAATCAGGGGGTGACCGGCATCGGCCAGCTGACGGCGGATCTGATGTTTACGGCCGCTGACCAGTTCCAGTTGCAGCAGCGAATAGTGTCGATTGCCTGCCACCCGCCGATAGCGGGTGACGGCTGAGCGCAGCTTGCCTTTGGCCGGAACCGGCGTGTGCAACTCACCATCGTCGTCCACCTGCCCGGCCACCAGGGCAATGTAGTGTTTTTCTACCTGGCCGGCCATAAAGTAGCCGCCAAGAATGCTGGCCGCGCGGCGCCCCTTGGCAAACAGGACCGGCCCCGAGGTGCCGACATCGAGACGGTGTACCGGAAAGGCGCTGAAGGGGTGCCGGCGGCGTTTCAGCCAGAGGCCCACCCGGTCGGCCAGATTATCTGTTTCGTGGCCGACTCCGCGGTGCACCGCCAGCCCGGCCGGTTTGTAAACCGCCAGGAAGTCGGGGCCTTCCAGCAGCACTTCGATGTTCTCCCGTTGTGATTCTTGCAGCAGTTGCATCAGGCGTTTGCTGTCTGGCAGACTCAGCACATCGCCCGATTGCAGCAGCGCTTGTCCGGTAGTGACCTGTTGGTTCACAAGCAGCCGGCCTTTGCGGGCCAATTGCTGCAGGTAGCCGGTCGGAGCTGCCGGAATCTGCTGCTGTAAAAAAGCCAATACGGATTGGCCTGAACTGCTGTCGTTTACGGTTAATTTAGTCATGCAGCTATGATACGCTGACGCCCCTCTCAGGGCAAGGGGCTCGCGCAAAGTCTTCGCAGGGATAAAGTCGCACTTTGTGGCCTCGGATATGTACTTTACATGATTTTGGGAGCTTGCTACGATGGCCCGTCATTTTGCTTGCCAAGGTATCGAAATAGATGCAAATCAAGCGCCTGGAGATTGTAGGTTTTAAGTCTTTCGTCGATCGAGTCACTCTCGATTTTAGCGAAGGCATTGCTGCGGTCGTTGGTCCCAACGGATGCGGTAAGAGCAATCTTCTCGACGCTATTCGTTGGGTCATGGGGGAGCAGAGCGCCAAAAATCTCCGCGGTCGTTCCATGGAAGACGTTATTTTCGGCGGCAGCGAGACACGTAAGCCGGTGGGCATGGCCGAAGTGTCGATGATCTTTTCCAACGAACGGGGCCTTGGCCCTCCGACCATGCGCGATTACCCGGAGATCATGGTGACCCGCCGGCTCTATCGCAACGGGGACAGTGAATACCGACTGAATAAGACTCCCTGCCGGCTGCTGGATATCACCGAGTTGTTCATGGATACCGGCGTCGGAGCGCGAGCCTATTCGATCATCGAACAGGGCAAGATTGGCATGATTCTCAATGCCAAGCCCCAAGACAGACGCTTTCTGATCGAGGAGGCCGCCGGCATCAGCAAGTTCAAGGCTCGTAAGCTGGCGGCGTTACGCAAAATTGAAGCGACCCGGCAGAACCTGCTGCGCTTGCGGGATATTATCAGTGAGGTGCGCCGGCAGCTCAATGCACTCAAACGGCAATCGCGCAAGGCGGAACGGTACCGAGATTACCGTGAAGAGTTCAAGTCTATCGAAGTGGGGCTGGCCGCAGAACGCTATCGAGAACTGGGCGCTCAGCAGGTGGTAGAGGATGCCGCCCTGAACGAGCGAAGTCGCAGACGGGACGCGCTGGCCATGCGCCTGCAAAAAGAGGAGTTGGAGTTTGAAAGGCTGCGTTTATTGCAGGCCGAGGCAGAAAAAGAGCTGGCACAAAAGCAGGAGCAGTTCTACCATTTGATGGCCTCGATTCAGCAGGTTGAATCGCGTATCGACTTTGATCAGAAGGCGATGGCCAGCCTGCAGCGCCAGCAGGATCGCCTGTCATCTGAGCTTGAAAGCCTTGGCCGACAGATGGCCGAGACCGAACAAGAAGAAACTGTGCTGCGCTCCAGTGATTCGAGTTTTGAAGCCGACCTCGCTCGAGAAACGGATCGGTTGGCAACGGGAGAGGGATCCCTGGAGGTCTTGGCCGCTGCCGACGAAGTGGCACTCAAAGCATTGGAAGAGGATCGTCAAGCGCTATTTGTCCTTAGCGGCGAGCTGTCGCGACTGGATAACCGCCGCGAAGAAGTGCAGCGCCGCCAACTGGACTTAACGGAAAAGCATTCCCGCAATGGTCAGGAACAGAAGCTGATCGAGGGACAGCGGGGCCAGCTTCAGAAGCGAATCGTCGATCAGCAAGGAGCTCTGGACGAGTGGCGCAACAGAAACTGGCGTCGGCACAAAAGCAGATTCAGCGCGTTCGCCAGCAGATGGAAGAGGGCGAAATGCTGCTCTTGGAGCATCAGGAAGTATTGAGTCGCCGGCGCTCCCGTCTGGAGTCCCTGCGAGATCTGGAGAGCAATCTTGAGGGTTATCAGGAAGGGGTCCAGACCCTTTTGGCGGATAGCGATTGGCGCGCGTGTTGCGACGGTCTGGTCGCTGACCTGCTAGAGGTGCCGGCTGACTACGAAGTGGCCCTGGAGGCGGTTTTGGGAGACCAGCTGCAGGCCCTGCTGCCAAACTGCAGTGAGGATGTCTGGCCGGCCCTGGAGCTTTTGCGCAGCAAGGGCGGGCGTAGCGCCTTTCTGCTGCCAACTAGCGACGTTGCTCAGGGAATTGCCTTGGCCGTGGAGGGCGGGATCGCCCTCGATACCTTGGTCAGCCCCAAAGCGGGAGCTGAACAGACGGTTGCCGCTTTACTGGAAGGGCTGTTTCTGGTGGAGGCTCTCAGCCCCTATCTGCAGATGCCGCTGCCCAAGGGCGTGACCCTGGTAACTCCTGACGGGGACTGTCTTTCCCATCGGGGTTTACTGCAGGGCGGTGCCAATAGCGCTCTTAATGCTGGATTGTTGCATAAACGGCGGGAGATGAAGGAACTGGCTACCGAGGTGGAGAGCCTGGATCAAGAGCTAGCGGAGCTGTACCGACAGCGAC
>JAIOSZ010000101.1 GCA_021107335.1 Desulfuromonadaceae bacterium
ATGATCGGGGTGCCACCGACCTGTGGTTTCTTTAGCAAATGGTATCTGATCCTCGGTGCGGTAGAGGCGGGGCACTGGGAGTTTGTGGTGGCTCTGCTGCTCAGCAGCCTGGTCAATGCGGTACTGTTTTTCCGTATCATCGAGATTGCCTATTTCAAGGTCGGTCCTCAACCCTCTGGCGATGGGCTGCTGGCCGGCGAGGCACCGTTGTTGCTACTCGCTCCGCTGCTGACGGCGGCGATCGCGTTGCTGGCGGTCGGCATCGGCTCCGGACCTCTGGTCAACCAGGTTATCCGCTTGGCCTTGCCTCCGGGTTTGGCCCCTTAACCACGCCTTGGCCCATGGCTCGTTCCGTTGCGACGGAAGGGGCGGCGTCAATCGTTAGCCTTATTTGACCGAGAGTCGAGCAGCTTCGGCTGGTGTCGTACGCCCGTTTACGGGCTTTATGGGTGGAGAGTAACTGCCCACCAAGGAGAAGGCATCTCGCGTGCCGAATCAATCATGAACTATCACTCCTCCCTCTTGCCGCTGGCGGCGATCTGTATCTCGCTGCTGGTCACCGTGCCGATCTTGCTGTCGGATCGCAAGCCAAACCTGAGAGAATCCTGGACGCTGCTGGCCGCCATTGGCAAGTTCTGCTTGGTGGCCGTCATGCTGCCGAGTGTGCTGGCTGGCGAGGGCTTTGTACTGACCCTAGCAGAGGTGATTCCCGGGGTGCCGATTCAGTTACGGGTTGATGCTATGGGCATGTTCTTCGCCCTGGTGGCTTCTTTTCTGTGGATCTGTACCTCCATCTATTCCATCGGCTATATGCGCTCCATGCAGGAGCAGTCTCAGACCCGTTATTATGCTTCCTTTGCGGTGGCCATCAGCGCCACCATCGGCGTGGCTTTTTCTGCCAACTTGCTGACCCTTTATCTCTTTTACGAGATGCTGTCCCTGTCTACTTACCCGCTGGTAACTCATAAGCAAAACGGCGAAGCGCGGGCCTCGGGGCGAAAGTACCTGAGCTATATCCTCGGCACATCCATCGGCCTGATATTACCGGCCATGCTGATTACGTATTCCATTGCTGGAACTCTTGATTTCACTTCCGGTGGAATCCTGGCCGGCCATGCCTCAAAGGCTACCCTGGCCTTGTTGCTGGTGCTGTTCCTATTCGGATTCGCCAAGGCCGCCTTGATGCCCATGCACGGTTGGCTGCCGGCGGCCATGGTGGCGCCGACTCCAGTCAGTTCATTTTTGCATGGTGTGGCGGTGGTCAAGGTCGGAGTCTTTTCCATTCTGCGGGTGATTTTCGGTATTTTCGGTCCGGACCTGTTGCGCAGTGTAGATCTGGGGATGGTTATTACCACCGTGGCCTCGATTACCATTTTGGTGGCGTCGTTGATTGCTCTTACTCAGGATAATCTTAAACGGCGATTGGCTTATTCGACTATCGGCCAGCTGTCTTACATGATTCTTGGTGCCGGTATGCTGTCAGCGGCCGGGATGACCGGCGGTCTGCTGCATATCGCTATGCACGCTTTTGGTAAAATCACCTTGTTTTTCTGCGCCGGCGCCATCTATGTCGCCAGCCATAAGAAATATATCAGTGAAATGGACGGCCTCGGCCGGCGCATGCCCCTGACCTACGGAGCCTTTCTGCTCGGCTCCTTGTCGATTATCGGCATGCCGCCACTGGGTGGCTTTATCAGCAAATGGCATCTGCTTCTTGGTGCCATTGAATCCCAACAACTGGTGTTGCTGGTGGTGTTGCTGGGCAGTTCGTTGCTTAATGCCGCTTATTTCTTCCCCATCATTTATCGCGGATTCTTTGTGAGTCCCGCCGAGGGTCAGGATCTCACGGGTATTCAAGAGGCACCGTTGTGTTGCCTGATTCCGTTACTGACCACCGCGACGTTGTCGTTGGTGTTGTTTTTCTTTCCTGGCGTTTTGCTGCAGTTGGTACGGCAGGCCCTGGCTCTCTAGCTTGATAAAGGAACGGCCATGTCTCAATCTCTGAAAAGTTCGCCATCCCTGCTGGGCAAGATCCTAGGGGGAGGATTTGCACTGTTGCTGCTGGCGCTACTGGGTCTGGAGTTACTGGTTCATAAGCACGTGACCTTTTCGATGGAAGGATGGTTCGGCTTTTATCCGGCCTGTGGTCTACTGGCAGCGCTGCTGCTGGTTTTGGTCGCCAATTACCTGCTGCGACCGCTGGTAAAGCGGGACGAGGATTATTATGATCGCTAGTGTTGTGTTCCCGCCAGCATTGATCTTTGTGTTAGGTGCTCTGTTGACAGTTCTTTTGCGGGGCCGGGCAATGAAAACGGTTGCTCTGCTGGTGCCGGTGGTGGGTTTTGCCTTGCTCTGGTCCACGGCCGACGGTAGTTATGGCCATATCCCCTTCATGGGGCTCGATCTGGTGCTGACCCGTATCGATCCGCTGGCGCGAATTTTTGGTTATATTTTTCAACTCATCACCCTGCTCGGTCTAGTTTTCTCCCTGCATCACAACCAACGCAGTCATTACGGGGTGGCGCTGCTCTATGCCGCTGCCGCGCAGGGGGTGACCTTTGCCGGCGATCTGTTCAGCCTGTTTCTGTTTTGGGAGGTGCTGACGGTTGCCGCTACCTTCTTGATTGCTGCTGCCGCAACTGAACGGGCGCGGGGAGCAGCGCTACGCTATTTGCTGGTACATATTGCTGGCGGTCTTTGTTTGCTGACCGGCATTTTGCTTCACTATGCCGCTAGCGGCAGCATCGCCTTTAATGCCATCGATTGGGCTACGCCGGGTACGATCTTTATTTTTCTAGGGTTCGGGCTCAATTGCGCCTGGCCCCTGCTGCATACCTGGCTGGTCGATGCGTACCCCGAGGCGCCTATTGCCGGTACGGTTTTTCTCAGCGCATTTACCACCAAGAGCGCCGTTTATGTATTGGCCCGCGGGTTTGCCGGTACCGAAGCGCTGATCTGGGTTGGTGTCGCCATGGCGACCTTTCCGATATTTTATGCTCTGCTCGAAGACAATCTGCGGCGTGTGTTGTCTTACAGTCTAATCAGTCAGGTGGGTTACATGGTGGTCGGTATCGGCATCGGCACCCAGATGGCCATCAACGGCGCCGTTTGTCACGCCTATGCCCATATTCTTTACAAAAGCCTGCTGTTCATGACCATAGGTGCGGTCATGTATCGTACCGGTAGCTGTAAGGCCAGTGAGCTGGGGGGATTGCGTCGGAGCATGCCCCTGACCGCCTGCTTCTGTCTTGTCGGCTCGGCAGCTATTTCTGCAGTGCCTCTGTTTAGCGGTTTCGTCACCAAATCGATGATTATGGATGCGGTGGCCCACGAGCATCTGCAGCTCGTCTGGTTGGTGTTGCTGGCCGCTTCGGCGGGCACCTTTCTTTACGCTGGCATTAAGATTCCATATTTTGCCTTTTTTGGTCGTGATAGCGGTCTGCGGCCTGCAGAAGCACCGCCCCATATGCTGTTAGCTATGGCCGGAGCCGCGTTCATGTGCGTGCTGCTCGGCGTCTATCCCGATTTTCTGGCCGGCCTCATGCCCTATTCGCTGCCCCTGCATCCCTACACCGCCGCCCATGTGCTGACTAAAAGCCAGCTGCTCTGCTTCGCCGGCCTCGCTTTTGTGCTGCTACGCTGGTTACGGCTGTGGCCCGCTGTCGGCGCCGCCGTGTATCTCGATGTCGATTGGTTCTATCGCCGTGTTGCCCGGCTTTTCTACGGACTGGCCGATCGGTTGCTGAATGGCATCAATGCCGGAGCTGAAGAGTTGTTGTTACACCGTGCTCTGCCATGTTTGGTGCGCTTTTTCGAAGCACCGGGGGGCTATCTACAGATTGCCGGTCTCAGACTGTTGGCTCGTTTCGGCTTGATCGGCAGAGAGTTGCCAGACACAGAAGGAATGGTCGAGTGTCGTAGTCGTTCTGGTACATACCCGGTGGGCATCGGAGTGCTGCTGGCGGTGCTTTACCTGGCTGTCATGTCGCTACTGTTCTTTACCTGAGGCCATTAGAGTCAATACCCCGTGTCAACCTATACGCTTCATAAATACGACAGCAGTCCCTCTCTCTATCTGCATATTCCTTTCTGTCGTAGCAAATGTCCCTATTGCGACTTTTATTCGCAGGTAGCGGATCAGGCTCAGCTTGACGACTATGTCGATCTGTTGCTACGGCATCTAACATGGTTGAGCGATAACCAGGTCTTTAGCGCTCCGTTAGGCACCGTCTTTTTCGGTGGCGGTACCCCATCCTTGCTGGCTCCCGACCAGGTAGCCTCCATCCTTCAGCAGCTTCAGCGTAGCGTAGGGCTAACTGGCGCAGTCGAGATCTCTCTTGAAACGAACCCGGGCACTATCGGTCTGGCTTGTTTGCAGGGCTTCCGGCAGGCCGGAGTTAACCGACTGTCCTTTGGCGTGCAGTCTTTGCACGATGACGCCTTGCAGCTTTTGGGACGAGGTCATTCGGCCAAGGAAGCCGTGCAAGCCGTAAGCTGGGCTCGGCAGGCCGGATTTGAGAATGTCGGATGCGATCTGATGTTCGGTTTGCCCGGTCAGAGCCGGGAGGACCTGCTACAGGATCTTAGCGCTCTATTACAATTACAGCCGGATCACCTGTCTTGTTACGGTTTGACGGTTGAAGCGGGCACCCCCTTTGAACAACTGGCGCTCCGCGGCGCTATGGAGCTGCCCGATGAGGATGAGTTTCCCGAGCTCTACCTCACCGTTCATGAGCAACTCAGCGCGGCTGGTTTTGAGCATTACGAAATCTCCAACTATGCCCGTCCGGGCCATCACTGTCGCCACAATCTCGCTTACTGGCGCCGTCAGACCTGTTTTGCCGTTGGCGCTGGGGCTCACTCCTTTATAGCCTCCGATTATGGCACTAGGCGAGCGGTGCCCGCTGATTTGGAGCGGTACCGGCGCTCTCTAGAGCTGGGCCGTGACCCGGCGGAAATATTAGAAACCTTCGATCGCCAGGGAGCCATGGCCGAGACCCTCTATCTTGGGCTGCGCTGCAGCGAAGGGGTGTCCGATGCCGATTTCCGTCGCTGGTTCGGTTCGGGTGTCGCCGAAGCTTTTCCTGATGCAGTGCGGCGCTGTGGCAAGCGCCTTGTCCTTGCACGGGGGCGTTGGCGATTTGACCAGCAGGGCTGGTTGTTATTCGATCATTTCATCTCTTTTTTTCTGTAAAAAAGCAGCTATTTTCCGCCGCCCTTTCCCTTGACAAAGCCCAGGGCCGTTGTTATGTTGTGCTCCGTTGGCACTCTTCTTGGATGAGTGCTAATGAGTAGGGTCAGCCGGACTTTCCGGCTTGAACTTTTTTCAGCCGGGTTCCTTAAGGGAAGCCGGCGGTTGCTTTTTTCCTCATGGCGAAAAGTATCAGGTAGGTAAATGCGATGAGCGAAGAGCTGAGCGAACGTAGTCGGCTGATCCTGCAGGCGATCATCGAAGACTATACCTCCACCGGAGAACCGGTGGGGTCGCGGACGTTGAGCCGTCGAATCGGCATCAATTTGTCTCCGGCATCGGTGCGCAACGTAATGGCCGACCTTGAAGATCTCGGTTATCTTTTTTCGCCCCACACCTCCGCTGGACGCATACCGACGGATAGGGGCTATCGTTTCTATGTAGCCAGCTTGCTACAGGTTCAGCAGTTGAGCCCCGAAGTGCGTGAGCATCTGCAGCAGGAGAGTAACTTTCGCGAGCTGGACACCGAGGGATTGCTGCGGGAGGCGGGACGCATTCTGTCCGCCATCTCTAACTATACCGGCCTGGTTATGGTGCCGCGCTTCACTTCGACGGTGTTTCGTCGTATCGAGTTCGTGCGTTTGGCTGCGACCCGGGTATTGGTGGTTTTCATCACCCAGACCGGTATCGTGCAGCACAAGATGGTGGAGGTGAGGGAGCCCCTCACTCAGGGCGAACTGGATGAAGTGACCAATTACCTTAACCAGGAGTTTTCCGGGCTGTCGATTCAGGAAGTCAAGAGTCGTATTGCCACAGAGATGGCTCGGGAGCAGGCTCAATTCGATAACCTGCAAGGTCGTGCTCTGCTCCTTTCCAGCTATGTGCTGCAGCACGATCTGGGGGGGCAGGTGTTTGTTGAAGGGGCCAGTAATATTTTCGAACAACCAGAATTTGCCGACCTGTCGACTATGAAGCCTCTGTAGTCTACAGTTGACCACAAGATGCTGTTGGTCGAATTAGTCGACAACGCGCAGCAGGTCGGAGGGGTGCAGCTTTTTATCGGTAGCGCCGACAATCATATCGAAATCGAAGTCTGTAATCGGGTGATTTCCTGCTTCTCTAGCCACCGCGGCACGACCGGTATTCTGGGGTTGATCGGACCATCACGCATGGCCTATCCCATGG
>JAIOSZ010000027.1 GCA_021107335.1 Desulfuromonadaceae bacterium
CCAACCTGAGCCCCTTCGAATCTCTGTATCCCGAGTGGTTCGGTTTGAGGAAGTTGATCCCCTCGGTATAGTCTGGCATGGTCGTTATCCAAGCTATTTTGAGGATGCCAGGGTGGCCCTTGGCAATCGTTTTGGCATCGGCTACATGGATTTATATCGTGCGGAGGTTATTACGCCGATTAAAAAGATGCATATCGATTATCATCGGCCCCTTTGCTTCGAAGACCCTTTCACTATCGAGGGGATTCTGCACTGGAGCGAAGCGGCACGTATCAATATCGAGTTCATCCTGCGCAATGAGGCCGGAGAAGTAACCACGACGGGCTATACGGTACAGATGATGATGGATAAGGAGAATGATTTTCTTTTGGTAGCACCGCCATTTTATCGGGAATTCTGCGAGCTCTGGAAGTCGGGACAATTAGTTTAGTTTTTATCCGGAAACGGCCCCTTTTCCCAATCCCGGCGTCAATCCGCACGCTTGCTTGTGACTCGGACCATCCCTGGACCTCGCCCTTCGAGCAGCCAGAGGCTGTCTCATTCCGCTGTCCTGCGGAATGGTGCGGCGTAAACAGCTACGCCTCCGCGCAAGCGCTCGGTTTCCTTGGCCTTGGGAAAAATTACTCGTTTCCCATATGAAAACTGCTTAGTGCCTATCTGAAATTTCGGGTGGGACACTAGTGTAACTCATTTGCAGCTGACGCAATTCAGTGTTGCCTCCGATCTTGGCAGCGGTAGTCGAATAGTTTGAATAGGCATAGGCTTTTTGACGGTTGTGAGGATTAATGCTCCCCCCGTGATGGCCTGTACATGTGGAGAAATTGCAATGAAAATGAAACTTGTTTATCCTCGCTGGCCCAAGCTTGATCGTCAGACGGAGTTCCATCTTCCCCCGCACGGACCAGCTGTCTTTGCCGCTACGGTTCCGGCCGAGGTTGACTTGGTATTTACTGACGAAAACCTGGAGCCCATCGATTTCGACGATTCGGCGGATTTGGTGGGTATTTCTACCATGCTCAGCTGCCAGTTACCTCGGGCCTTTGAGGTCGCCAAAGCATTTCGCCAACGGGGCATACCTGTCATTTTCGGTGGCATCGCCACCATGCTTCATGCCGAAGAGGTCTCCGAGCATGCCGATTCGATATTTCTCGGTGAAGCGGAGGGGCGGTTTGGCGCAGTCATCGATGATTTCCAAAAAGGTCAGCTGAAAAAAGTTTACGACTACATGGATAACCCGCCATCTCTCGACTTGGTGGGAACGGCTCGCAGGGAGATTCTGAACCGCGATATCTACAATTATCGTGGAGTCCAGATGCTCGACCTGGTACATGCCTCACGGGGCTGCAAATTCGACTGTTTTCCTTGCTGTACCGGTTTTCTCGGCGGCAAAAAATTCCGACCCCGTCCCATCGATAAGGTTATCGAAGAGATGGAGGCGATTCAGAATAACCGCCTGTTCATCGTCGACAACTCTCTGGCTCAGGACCGTGAATGGCTGATCGATCTTTTTACCGCCATGGCGCCTCTGAAAAAAAAGTGGGTCTCTCACCCGATCCTTGATGATGACAAAGTACTCAAGCTGGCTGCCGATGCCGGTGCCTGGTACGTCTACCAGGCCATCTTTGATACCTCGGACGTGATTCGCGACCGCATCCGCCGTTTCAAGGATCATGGTATCGGCATCGAAGGGACCATTATCCTTGGTACCGATGATCAAACCGAGGACGACATCAAGCGGCTGGTTGATTTTCTAATGGAGGTGGAACTGGACATCGCCGAGTTCACCATCCTGACGCCCTTTCCACACTCTCCAATACGGAATCAGTTGGAATCTGAAGGCAGAATCCTGAGCAACAATTGGCTGGATTATAGTGCCGACAAGGTCGTCTTTCAGCCCCGTCACATGACCCCGGAAAAGCTTCAGGAACTTTACTACTACGCCTGGGATACTTTTTACGCCGACGGAGGGCATCAACTTAAGATGGGTGAGCTGTTTAAACAGGTAATCCGTCGGGAAATGGAAGACGGCACCTACCGTCGCTATAATCCGAAAAAAAGCCGCGCCTTTCCACAAAAGAAAACTGAACAATGAGCCGGGTCTTTATCCTCTCAGCCAATACCACCTTAGAGCCGTATCCGGTCTATCCGCTAGGGATGGCGGTCATCGCTTCGGCTCTAGTCCAGGAAGGGCACGAGGTTCGGCAGTTTGATTTTCTTGCTTCCGGCTGCTCTGAAGAGCGGTTGCGAACTGAGCTTGAGAATTTTTCGCCAAATTATGTCTGTTTTTCCTTGCGTAATATTGACAATGTCGATTCCTTTAGTTCGGAAAAGGCTTGGTATTTGGCTAAGGCCAGGGAACAGATTGGGCTGATTCGGAAAGTTACCCAGGCTCCAATTATTCTAGGCGGGCCTGGGTTTTCAATCATGCCGGAGGAGATTCTAGCTTATTTCGATGCCGATTACGGTGTTATTGGTGAAGGGGAGTCTGTTCTCTGTCAACTGTTGACGACGTTGAATTCCGACCTCCCTGCGCCGCGTATTCTCTCAGGGCACACCGAGCGTCTCTGCGGAGCCGAAATGGCGGCGCCACTTTTCGAACAGGATCTGGTCGAATTTTACCTGGCTCAAAGTGGGATGCTCAACCTTCAGACCAAGCGTGGTTGCCCTTTTCGCTGTACCTACTGTACTTACCCAACATTAGAGGGTAACCGGTTTCGTCCCCGTCCGCCTAAAGCTGTTGTGGACGATCTCGAACGGGCTATTCGAGATTTTGGGGTGGAGAAGGTGTTCTTCACTGATTCGGTCTTCAATGACCCGGCAGGTCTTTATCTGGAACTGGTCGAAGAACTCCTCCGTCGAGATTTATCCATCCACTGGAGCGCTTTTTTCAGGCCTCAGGGACTTGGTAAGCAAGAACTGTCTCTGCTCAAACGTTCGGGGCTCTACGCCATGGAACTTGGAACCGACGCGGCTAGCGATACGACCCTGCAGGGGATTAAGAAGGGGTTCTCCTTTGCCGAGGTGATCAAGGTCAATCAAGCCTGTCTCGACGCGGAGATTCCTTGTGCCCATTTTTGCATGTTTGGAGGTCCCGGAGAGACATTGGCCACAGTGAAAGAGGGCCTGGAAAATATCGAGAAACTAGGGGCGGCGGTGGTCTTTGCTTTTTCTGGAATCCGGATACTGGCTGGCACCGAACTCCATTCTCAAGCGATAAATGATGGGGTGATTGCTGCTGAAGCATCCCTGCTGAAGCCGGCCTATTATTTCTCGCCTCAGGTCGATCCCGAGGCGATGAACGCTATGATTCTCAAAGGCTTTCGGGGTCAAAGAAATCGAATCTTTCCTCCTTCGGCGGGGCAGGAAAAGCTGGCCATCATGCAGCGTTTTGGTTTCCGCGGGCTACTTTGGGATAAATTGGTACCCTTTCCACAAAAGGTGAAGGTGTGAAGAGGATTCAATG
Organism: Desulfuromonadaceae bacterium; assembly: GCA_021107335.1. GTDB lineage: Bacteria > Desulfobacterota > Desulfuromonadia > Desulfuromonadales > Syntrophotaleaceae > Syntrophotalea_A. The sequence goes on from JAIOSZ010000027.1 coordinate 3,464, forward strand.
GCGGTGTTGAATGCAAAGACCGTACTGCTGGTTCACCCCCTTGGCTACCAGGCTGACGCGGCTGGGCGAGATATTTCACGTCTGGCTAATATTATGCCACCGCTTGGGTTGGCCAGTATCGCTGCCTATTTGGAGAGACTTGGGGTCGAGGTTCATATCGTCGACTGTTACGCCCATCCCCAAAGTGATCGGGTAATCCTAGATCTGCTGCGGTCTGAACGGCCGGCCATGATCGGCTTCAGTTGTACCACCTCCAGTTTTCTCGATGGAGTCCGTCTGGCGACCATGGCTCGGCAAGAGCTTCCTAGTATCCGCACGGTTTTTGGCGGCCCCCACGTCTCCGCTCTCAAGGAAACAATCTTAGGTGATTTTCCCGTAGTCGATTTCATTGTGGCCGGGGAAGGGGAGGAGACGTTTCATGAGTTGGTAATGGCTGAAGGGGAGGGAAGCGTTTCCATCCCAGGGCTTGTTTATCGTGAGCCCGATGGCGAGATTGTTTTTTCCGGCTATCGGGAAACTGGGATCGTACTCGACTCCCTGCCTTTTCCGGCTTATGAGAAGTTGGCAGGTTATCCTGATGCCTATCGGTTGCCGATTTTCAACTATCCGAGGGTGCCGAACAGCAGCTGCATTTCCAGTCGAGGCTGCCCTTACAGCTGCAGCTACTGCGACCGGTCGGTGTTTCGAAGTAGCTTTCGCTATAACTCTGCCGAATATCTCTACGCCCATCTGCGTTATCTGAAAGAGCGTTTTGGTATCCGCCATGTTAATTTTTACGATGATCAGTTCACTTTTAACCGTGATCGAGTTGAATCGTTCTGCCGTTTGATGTCAGATAATCCCCTCGGGATGACCTTCAACTGCGCAGTGAGGGCCGAGCATATCGACCCAGATCTTTTGCAGCAAATGAAGGGGGCAGGGTGTTGGATGGCGAGCTTGGGAATAGAGACCGGAGACCCGGAATTGCTGGCTCAGCACCGTCAGAACGCCGATCTTGAAATGCTTTCAGCGAAGCTGCGCATGATCAAGGGGGCCGGTATTCGAACCAAGGGCCTGCTGATGATGGGACTGCCCGGTGAAAGCGAAACGAGCATCCGGCGCAGCATGGAATACGTCTTTTCTTTGCCCATAGACGATTTTAACTTGGCCAAGTTCACTCCCTTTCCCGGGGCACCTTTGTACGAAACGATCCGGGACAAGGGGGTGTTTGAAGAGGATTGGGCCAAGATGGACTGCATGCATT
>JAIOSZ010000208.1 GCA_021107335.1 Desulfuromonadaceae bacterium
GACCCAAAGCTTTTCGACCTTCTATTTAGCCTCAGCAATAAACTTGAAAATCGCAAACCATTCCAGATAATTTCCGGCTACCGCTCCCCTGAAAGCAATCGTCTACTGCGCCAAGCAAGCAGCGGAGTGGCGAAAAAAAGTTTTCATTTGGCTGGACAGGCTGCCGATATTCGTCTCCCCGGCCGCAACCTGGCACAATTAAGGCGAACGGCCCTAAACTTACGAGTCGGCGGCGTAGGCTACTACCCACGGTCAAACTTCATTCACGTGGATACCGGGCCGCATCGTAGCTGGTAATTCAGCCTACCGTACTAAAAAGAGAAAGGCCGCACCAAAAACATGGGGCGGCCTTTCTCTTTTTAAGGTTATATATCTAAGCAGCTCTTATCGAGCGCCTTTCTTCAATTCAATCAAGATCTTCTTGGCGACCGCTTTGAGGGTTTCAAAAACACCCTCTCCGGTCAAGGCACAAGCCTTAAATTCTGGAACCGCGCGAGGATTAAGAAAACCCTGCAACTCATCCATAGGTGACAAGTTGGGCAAGTCAACCTTATTGTACTGAACCACAAAGGGCAGATTCTCCAATTGATAACCATGCTCCTCAAGATTGTCTTTGAGGTTTTCCATGCTTTCAATATTGGCATCAAGCCGCTCTTCCTGACAGTCAGCGACAAACACTACACCATCGACCCCCTTGAGAATCAACTTTCGCGAAGCGTCGTAAAAAACCTGCCCGGGAACGGTATAGAGGTGAAATCGAGTCTTAAAGCCACGGATATCGCCCAGAGCCAAGGGCAGAAAATCGAAGAACAGAGTCCGCTCCGTCTCGGTAGCCAAGGAGATCATCTTACCCCGGGCGTCCGGTGCGGTGCGATTGTAAATGGTCTGCAGATTGGTGGTCTTGCCACACAGACCCGGCCCATAATAGACGATTTTGCAATTGATTTCGCGGGAGGCATAGTTGATGAAGGACATAAGGCTACCCGTCAGCTGAAAAGATTATCGATATCGTCGTCGCTAATTTCGGCAAAAGGGTTCTGCGGGCCGCTGCGAGAACCGATGGACGCCGACTTGCGAGTGAGTTCGCCAAAAACATTTCCCAGCGCATCACTGGCCTTTTTAACCCGTAGGCGAACCAAGCCAAGCGAACTGCGATGGTCGAAAATGACCACCAGAATAACCCGGTCGGCGATAATCGAAATATGAATATTGTCCTTCTCACCTTCATGGAAAAGGATAGAAAATTCCTTTTCCCCGATGAGCTTGGCCAAACCGCCGGTGGCAGCGATATTACCTGCCGTCAGTGAAGCGAGACTAGTCGTATCGAGGTGCGCTGTCTCCCCCGTCGCCGCCATCAACTGCCCGTTGCGATCAACCAGAAAGACCGCCTTGGCATTGGATTCACGCAACAGCTTGTCAGCGAGATTGACGATCTGCTGAAATTCCTCGTCGTACATAACCAGAGAGGATTGAGATCCAAACATGCCTTAACTCCTATAAAGTTTCAATGCCAAAGAATTTTATAGCATCTACCCTCTAATCTAGCAAGGACTTTCCCAGCCGAGCCCGGCGTCCTTACAAACTAAAAAAGCCTCCGGCGAAATGTTTCGCCGGAGGCTTTCTATCTTATCTTACAAAATCAAAGCTACTTTTTGTTGCCTCCGCAGTCAGCAGGCATTTCGGACAACTTGCGATACAGGTCGTAGCGCCTCCGAACGACCTGAGTGGCCTGTTCCATAAGCATGCCAGCCTCTTCGGGCTTAATCTTTTTCAGCACCCGGTAGCGGTTCTCGCCGTAGGCATACTCGTCGAAGGCGATGGTCGGCTCTTTGCTATCCATCTGCAACGGGTTCTTGCCCTCTTCGACCAAACGGGGGTCGTAGCGGAACAGAGGCCAGTGACCGCAGTCGACAGCCCTCTTGCAAGTGTCGACCGCCGTGGTCATGTTGATGCCATGGGCGATGCAGTGGCTGTAAGCCAGGATCAACGACGGACCATCGTAGGACTCGGCCTCCCTAAAGGCCTTGACCACCTGCGCCGGGTTGGCCAGGGAAACCTGAGCGACATAGATATTGCCGTAGGTCATGGAGATCAGGGCCAGGTCCTTTTTAGGCATGCGCTTGCCGCCGGCGGCAAACTGGGCTACAGCAGCCAGCGGGGTGGCCTTACTGGCCTGGCCGCCGGTATTGGAGTAAGCCTCCGTGTCGAGGACCAGAGCGTTGACATTACGGCCCGACGCCAGCACGTGATCGAGGCCGCCGTAGCCGATATCGTAAGCCCAGCCATCACCGCCGACCAACCAAACCGACTTCTCAACAAGGTAGTCAGCCAGCGACAAGAGCTGCTTAGCTGTGGGGCTGGAGCAACCCTCAAGAATGGACTTCAGCTTGTTGACCTTCTGCCGCTGGATCTCAATGGCTTCCTGAGTCGACTGATCACCGTCTTTGATTTCGGCCATCAGCTGCTTCGCTTCGCCGCAACCGTCGCCGGCGCATTCCAGAAGTTTGTCGACCAGCTCGTAGGCAAAGGTCTTGAATTTGTCAACGCCGAGGCGGATACCGAAACCGAACTCGGCGGTGTCCTCGAACAGGGAATTGTTCCAGGAGGGCCCAAGACCGTCCTTGCGGGTGGTCCAAGGGGTAGTCGGCAGGTTGCCGCCGTAAATGGACGAACAGCCGGTGGCGTTGCCCATGATCAGGCGGTCACCATAGAGCTGGGACAGAAGCTTGACGAAAGGCGTCTCGCCGCAGCCGGCGCAAGCGCCAGAGAATTCAAAGGTAGGCGGCAACAGCTGGCTGCCCTTAACCGTCGCCCGGTTGAGCAACGCCGGATCGGTGTCGGGCAGACTCAGGAAGAAATCCCAGTTAACAGCTTCTTGCTCACGCAGAGGCACCTGGAACTCCATATTGATTGCCCTATGCTCGGGATTGTCCTTGCTCTTAACCGGACAATTGTGAACACAAGCGCCACAACCGGTACAATCCTCAGGGGCCACCTGCAAGGAGAACTTCTTGTCTGCTAGCCCCTTGCCGCGAGCATCGCAGGATTTGAACGTTTCTGGCGCACCCTGCAGTTGATCCGCATCGTAGACCTTCATACGAATAGTGGCATGGGGGCACATAAAGGA
>JAIOSZ010000137.1 GCA_021107335.1 Desulfuromonadaceae bacterium
TCACTCTGGGGGCGGCGCTGGAGAGCGAAAGTACCGCTGCAACCCATGGGGCTCAAGGGGTGCGCAAGTTCAATCCCATGGCGATTCTCGATTTTCTGTCGATCCCTCTGGGGCGCTACCTGCGCCACTATCTGGCCTTTAGTGAACAATTGGAACGGCCGCCGAAGATCTTCGCCACTAATTATTGGCTTACCGACGAGGGGGGGGACTATCTTAACGAAAAGCGGGATAAGGCAGTGTGGTTGAAGTGGATGGAACTACGGGCGCACGGTGAGTGCTCGGCAATTCGCGGCCCGACAGGTTTTCTGCCACGATACGAAGACCTGGCCAGCCTGTTTCTTCAGGTGCTGGACAAGGACTATTCCCGACAACAGTACGAGCGCCAATTTGCGATACGTATTCCGCAAAATTTGGCCAAAATAGAACGTATTGTTGCACGCTATGGGAGTTTGACCGGCATTCCGCACGAAGTATTCACTTTGTTGGAAGATCAACGGCGACGCCTGATTGACCTGCAGCAACAAAAGGGTGATCTGGTCTTCCCCCTAGAGATTCCCTAGGGGGCTAAGACCAAATTCTGAGGACTATTTCACATCGCCTTTGATTCCGATAATCACCGACTCAAAGGGGACTTCCTTGCCGCTGGCGGCCAGCGCTTGGCGGCCAAGGCTGAGAAGCCCGGTGCAGCAGGGAACTTCCATATGCAGCACCGTCAAACTCTTGATGTTGTTTTGGCTTAGGATAGCAGTAAGTTTTTCCACATAGGCTTCGACATCGTCTAACTTGGGGCAACCGATCAGCAGGGTTTTGCCGGCCAGATATTTCTGGTGAAAGTCGGGATAGGCAAAGGGTACACAATCGGCCGCCAGTAATAGGTCGGCTTCGGCCAGAAACGGTGCCGTCGGCGGGACCAGCTTGAGCTGTACCGGCCAGTTGGCTAACTGCGAAGGGCCAGCTTCTGTTTCAGCGATCACCGATTTGGTAGGCGGAGAAAGTTTCTGCGCCTGAGCTGAGGGACAACCACCGCTGTGAACTGGCGCCTTGTCCGCCTGTTGTGAGGCGATGACGACCTGTTCATCAAACTCATTTGCATCCCGTTGCTCTATTGTGATGGCGTCCTGTGGGCAATCGCCGAGACAGGCGCCTAATCCGTCGCAGAGGTTGTCGGCTATCAATTTAGCTTTGCCGTTGATAATCTGAATGGCTCCTTCGGCACAGGAAGGAACACAGAGACCGCAGCCGTTGCACTTTTCTTCATCAATTTTGACAATATTACGTTTCATTATTTGCCCCCAGGAAATGGTTGGTGTTTTTATTTTTGTTGAATTGATAGTGACACCGTTACCTATTGCTGGACTTGATGACGGTCAATAATAGGTAGCTTTTTTCTCAGCGTGAGCCGCCGGCTGAATTTTATTTTTCAATATTCTTATTGTCGCTCTCTAGTAAATCAAGCTTTGCCCTTTATTCCACCACCTGATAGTGAGGCAATGAGTAATTAGCTTTCCGTTTGACTGAAAAAATGAAGCATGTGTAGCTAAGTCGCTCCCTTCCTAGGTCCAGCTAAATCAATAGCTTTGTAGTCAATGTCCATTTTTATAACGATCTTTTTTCTTTGCCATAATGAAGCCATTAAATTAAAGTTACTTTGTTCATGCGGGGTAGGTAATCCTAAGGAAATGATGGTTTGCCGTTTCTGAAATGCCATGTAATTTTTTCTCGGAAGTAAATAGTTCGCAATTAACGGTTTAAACATGAAATTTAAATCTGCAGGTAGTTTCAACCTCGCTTAACTTTCTCTTCACGATCCCTCTGGATGGATAGAATGAATATGTTTTGGCGAATTTTATCTCTGGTTTTTTTTCTGCTGACCTTGCCCGGCCCCCTTCTGGCTACACAGACGCAGCTTCGGGTCGGTATTTTTTCGTTTGAGCCAATAAACTATCAGGACGAAAATAACCAGGCAAAAGGTCTGAATCCAGCCCTTTTGAACAAGATAGACGAAGAACAAGGTTGGCAACTGACCTATGTTGAAGGAAGTTGGGCTGAAGGCTTAACGCGCTTGCAGAGTGGTGAAGTGGATCTGGTCATGTCGGCTGCTTATTCTCAGCAACGAGCGCAGGTGATGGATTACACCGTTCAGCCTACGGTGGAGCTATGGGGGCAAGTATTTATCAAGACCGGATCTACCCGTATCAATATCTCCGATTTGTCAGGTCAGCCTGTGGGAGTCATGCACCGCGATATCAGCGGTCAGAATTTTATCAAAACGTCCAAAAGCCTGGGTCTTTTTCCCAAGGTCCGCGAATTCCCAAATTTTCCCGATGTATTTGAGGCGGTTAAAAATGGTGAGGTGGTTGCAGGTGTCGCCCCGCAACATTATGGCTTGCGCCACGCCAATCAACACGATTTAGTCCCTAGTTCTATTCAATTTTCGCCCTTTTCTATCCATTTTGTCAGTAAAAAAGGCCGTCATCCCGATATCCTCAGGCAGATTGACCAGACCCTGTTCCGTTGGAAAAATGACCAAAATTCTTTTTATTATCAGCAATTGGCGTATTGGTTGAACTACAAGGAAAAACAGCAGGTCTTTCCACTTTATTTGAAATTTATTTTATTTTCGGTGGTGGGCTTCTCCGTACTGCTCTTTTTCAATCGTTTACTATTGAAGTCACAAGTAAAAAAACGTACAGCTGAACTGCTTCATAGTGAAAAACGCCTATCCGCTACATTAAGTTCTATAGGCGATGGCGTAATCAGCACCGACAAAACTGGACGAGTTGTCAGCCTTAATGGGGTAGCTGAAGACTTGACCGGGTGGTCCAGCAGCGAAGCGATGGGTCGCCCTATTACAGAAATATTCTCTATCATCAACAGCCAAACCAGAACCGTGGTTGAAAACCCGGTGGATCACTGCCTGCAATACAACCAAAGCATAGATCTTGCCAATCACACTCTGCTTATCCGCAGGGACGGCACGGAATACCATATCGCCGACAGTTGTGCGCCCATTCATGATCTGACCGGAATGGTCATTGGAGCGGTCCTTGTGCTCCGCAATGTCACAGAAGAATATCGCCATCGCCAGCAACTTCGTGATGAAAGAGAGCGTTTGGCAAATGTCCTGTGGGGGACGGGAGCGGGCACCTGGGAAGGGAATATTCAAACAGGAGAATCCTGCGTTAACGAGCGCTGGGCCGAGATGCTTGGATATTCGCTGGAGGAAATCTCCCCTATCAGCATCAAGATCTTGGAACAATTTATACACCCCGATGAACTTCAGCGAAGAGAGAAAGCCTTGGAGTGCCATTTCCGCGGTGAAAGCGATTACTATGAATGTGAATTTCGTATGCGGCACCAGGCTGGTCATTGGGTTTGGGTGCTGGATCGCGGCAAGGTTATGTCTTGGACCGACAGCGGCCAACCGCTACAAATGGTTGGCACCCATTTGGACATTACGGATCGCAAGCGTGCGGAAGAGACACGGCGTTTAAGTGATGAACGCCTGCAGAGTGTGTTTCGGGTAGCGCCAACAGGGATTGGCGTGGTGTGCAATAGGGTTTTTTCCGAGGTTAACCAACGTCTTTGCGAGATGACGGGCTACACCACCGAGGAGCTCATCGGCAAGAGTTCACGAATGTTGTATTTGTCGGAAGATGATTACGCTTTGGTCGGTAAGACAAAGTATGCTCAGATAAAGGCTGCGGGTACTGGAGCCGTAGAGACCCGCTGGCAATGCAAAGACGGCAGCGTCAGGGATATCTGGTTGGCTTCATCTCCTTTGGATCCATCGGACCTTTCTCAAGGAGTCACTTTTACTGCCCTGGATATCACCGTGCGTAAAAAGGCAGAGGAAGCTTTAACCGAAAGCGAGGCCCGCTATCGCAGTCTCTTCGAGAACAATCATGCGGTCATGCTGATACTCGACCCGGGAACCGGAGAAATAGTGGATGCTAATCCAGCTGCGGTCTCCTGGTATGGCTGGAGCCGGGACGAGCTTCGCCAAAAAAACATCTGCGACATCAATAAAACCCTCAGCCCCAAGGACCTGTTGGTAAAGATGGGGCAAACGGCCCGCCAGCCAGCCGAGTCTTTTTTGTTCCAACATCAAAGGGCAGACGGATTGCTGCGAGACGTAGAGGTCTTCAGTGGTCCGGTACAGGTGGCTGGTCGGTCGCTGCTCTACTCCATCATTCATGATATAACGGAAAAAAAGCGGACCGACAGAGCTCTTGAAAAACGCTTGCTGGCACTGACGCGTCCTCTGGATGATGCTACGAGCATGACCTTCGAAGACTTGTTCAATCTGCAGGACATCCAGCGCCTGCAGGACGATTTCGCTCATGCCACCGGCGTGGCCGCACTGATGGTCAGCCCGGATGGCACCCCCCTCACAACGCCGAGCAATTTTCGCCGCCTTTGTCAAGACATCGTACGCAAAACAGAAAAGGGCCAAGCGAATTGCTGTCGGTCCGATGTCTCAATCGCTCAGGCCGCTAGTCAGGGGCCAACAATTCAGCGCTGCCAAAGTGCGGGGCTCTGGGATGCCGGGGCTGCTATCCTTGTCGACGGTCGGCACATCGCCAATTGGTTGGTCGGACAGGTGCGCGACGCCACCCAGACAGAAGACCAGATGCGGGCCTATGCCCGTGTAATCGGAACCGATGAAGGGGCTATGGTTGAGGCTTTTCGAGAGATACCTGTCATGTCGGGCGAGCAGTACGCACAGGTGGCCCAGGCACTGCATACTCTGGCCAACCAGTTATCCCTCTTTGCTTACCAAAATGTACAGCAGGCCCGTTTTATTACCGAACAAAAACAGGATCAAGAAAAAATAGCTTTTTTGGCGCACCACGATCAATTGACTGGATTGGCCAACCGTACTCTGTTTGCTGAACATTTTGAACTGGCGGCAGGGCATGCGCGGCGGACCGATACCCAACTGGCACTATGTGTCCTTGATCTGGACGGTTTCAAAGCCATCAACGACTCCCTTGGGCATCCATTAGGGGATCAACTGCTTTGCGAAGTGGCCCAACGACTCACCGATGCTGTTCGCAGTAGCGATACGGTGTGCCGCATTGGCGGTGATGAATTTGTTATTCTTTTCACCGACCTTCAGAAAACCGATGCCGTCACTTCCCTGATCCAAAAAACCATGGCTTGCTTCAAGCCTCGTTTTAACCTTAAGGATACTTTTCATACGATCAGTGCCAGTATGGGGGTAGCCGTTTTCCCGGAAGATGGGGACAACTTTTCCACCCTGTTCGAACATGCTGATGCCGCAATGTATTTTGCCAAAGATTCCGGACGTAACAATGTTCAATTTTTTCACCAGGAAATCAATCAACGAGTACAACACCGCTTGACTGTTGAAAAAGAATTACGCCAGGCCCTGTTGCACGATCAACTAGAATTGCATTATCAGCCTATTATCCAATTGCCAGAAATGCATATCGCTGGCTTGGAAGCACTGGTACGCTGGCGTCATCCGCAAAAAGGCTTGATTCCACCCAACCAGTTCATACCCATAGCCGAAGAATCTAATCTCATCGTATCCCTTGGCCAGTGGGTTCTTAAAGCCGCCTGCCGAACCATGGCGTCTTGGCGCACCTTAGGCTTCCCGGACCTGCCGGTCTCGGTTAATGTCTCTGCCCGGCAGCTTTTCGAAAGTGATTTTGCGAATTTTGTTGAACAGACGCTCATCGACTACGCCTTGCCACCGAAACAATTAGAATTAGAGGTGACCGAAAATATTTTTCTAGAGAGCTCCGATTCAGTAGAAACGGTCATGAATCACCTCAAGAATATCGGTGTCGGTCTAAGCCTGGATGATTTTGGTACGGGATATTCTAGCCTCAGCTATCTCAAACGATTTCGTATTGAAAAATTGAAAATTGACCGATCGTTCATGGAGCACGTTTGTACCAATCAACAAGATGCCATCCTGGTGAAAACAATCCTTCGCATGGCCCAGACCCTGGGTATGCAGGTTGTTTCTGAAGGGGTGGAAACGGTCGGCCAGCTGGAATTCCTCGTCGAGTTGAACTGTGAACTTGCTCAGGGTTTTTTGTTTAGCAAACCCTTGCCTCAGGCTGAAATTGAAAAAATGCTGGCACAGCCCGGGACCTTTAATTTAAGACTTCCAAGTGAATCTCTGAACAATTTAGATTCGTAAGTTTAAACTATACCCTTGTATTTTTAATAGCTGGGGTTAACTCTATTTTCCGGGCGGGCTGTTTCTCATAACGTACAACGACTAAGCCGACCAACAGCCTTTTGATTTCGCCGAAGGGGCTATTTCAAATTGTTGTAGCGAAACGTCGTAATGCACTAATCAGAGATGTCTTTGGATATATTTCCGGATGGGGTGCGGGGGTGCAAGCAAATATCTTTGTAGGCTGGTCAATGAAGTGCCTTCAACCGAAATAAAGACGCCATAGCAAGTCAAACCGTCCGCGTTTAATGAGGTACGGGCCGGCAAAAGCCATGATTTTCCGGATCATTGTCCGCTGCGGCTCTGCGTAACAGTTGTGCGGACAATCACGGCAGGCAGGTTTAGGGTTAAGTGGACAGCGCAGACGCCGGTCAATAGCATAGGTCAATAGCTCCTGGCAATCGGTACAATAGCGATAATGTTCCAATTCCGGTACGGTAATGGGTAGCTCTTTGGGAGCGAGGGTATTCTTTGCGCCATGGTGGTGATTGCGGCAATATATAGAAGTGAACAGTGCCAGCGTTTTTAGATCTCGGCGGAGTTTCCTTTGATTACGTTGGCTCTGTGGGTTGTTTATGGTTTTCATTGCCAACATGCTAACCTATTGCGGTGAAAGAGTCCTTGATTCTGCTCAATTGAAGTGTGGAGCATTGGGAATACGTCCTGACTGCCGTGTTCTGCTCAGCGACCACCGGCTGTGGCTCGTCGATTACAGGCCGGTCAGGCGGAGGTGAACGGAGGTCCATAGAGTCTGCTCGCCCCTATTTGCGGTTACAAAACAGTCGGCTAATGGTTGTGAGTTTGGTTGGGTTGGTCTAGAGGAAATTTTTGAGTTTCGGGCAATTCAGTTGCCGAAAAATTACGACCATTAAATTATATGGTAGGCGGGGCAGGGGATAGATTGCTCAGTCTGACAATGAGTATTTAATCTGCTCTTGTTAGAAGTCAAACAAGCTTTGCTGAACCTTTTTACCTCGTTTTTTTGTCGTTCTCACCTGTTGTTTTTGTGAATCCTGCAGCGGTTCTTCCTCAGGGAGAGTATGCGGTTCCTGCTCTATCGGCTTATTTTCTGAAGTTGGCTTGAGGTCTTGTATCTGCTGCAGGGCTGTTTCACTGGATCGTCGCTTGCGCTGTTCTTCTTGAAGAGAT
>JAIOSZ010000042.1 GCA_021107335.1 Desulfuromonadaceae bacterium
AAGCGGAGATCAAGATAATCGATAAGAAGGAAAGCTCAAAAGGTGACAGATCTTTTGTTACCTGGGCATGGGCCGTAAAAAATCAGGATAATGTGACTATAGCTCAAGGTGAAAATACTTGAATGCACGTTAAACCATGAGAGCCGTGATAGCTCTCACAGATTTTTGCATTCAAAACAATTTTTTTGACTATACCTCGGCCGTGTTTTCGACCCGGCACAGCGGATCGACTTCTAGCCGCCGGCAGGGAGCTGTCCCTGCCCGATAATACCGGCAGTCTCCGCGGCGGGATTAGGCTTGTCGGGAGAGGATGCGGAATCAGTCAGCGCGGAGCGAATTGCCTCGTTCAATCCCCTGAGGGTAAAGGGTTTTGGAAGTATGCCGGTTACTCCTACTGCACTGGTCTGATCCTTATCGATTCCCTCATTAAAACCGCTGCACAGGATGATTGGGATGTCGGGGCGGACCCCGTATATCTTTTCCGCCAGCTTGTCGCCCTTAATCCCGGGCATGGACATGTCTGTGATAACCAGGTCAAAGTCGTCAGGAGAGTCCATAAACCGCTTTATTGCTGTTTGAGGGTTTTGCAGGCAGGTGGCTGTATAACCCAGTCTTTCAAGCATTTCCAGTGCCATGTCTATTATGATCTCTTCGTCATCCACAAACAGTATCTTTTCGGTACCGACCATTGGTTCCGCATCATCTTTTGCCGACACAGCCGTTGCCTCCTTCTGGGGGAGCAGTACCGTGAAGGTTGTTCCCTTGCCAGGGGCGCTTTGAACCGAAATGGACCCGCCGCACTTTTCTACGATACCGTGGACAACGGACAGACCCAACCCGGTTCCCTTTCCCTTTTCCTTGGTCGTGAAGTAAGGTTCAAAAATTTTGCCTGCGGTCTGTTCGTCTATGCCATGGCCTGTATCTGACACCCGGACCTCGGTGTAACTGCCGTGTGACAGCACGGCCCTTGAGCCCCGGTCATCAGCATCTACCGAGACCGTTTTCAGGCTGAACTGCAGCAGGCCGCCGGTGTCAAGCATGGCTTGATAGGCATTGGTACAGAGGTTCATGACAATCTGATGGATCTGGGTAGGATCGGTCATGACCGGATCATCGTCATTGTCGATATTTGATTGGATGTCGATTTCAGGCGGTATCGACGCCCGCAAAAACTTCAGCACTTCTTTAGCAATCGTGCTTACCTTTACCGGTTGAATCGGCTGATTATCCTGCCGGCTGAATGTGAGTATCTGCTGCACCAGGTCTTTGGCCCGATGCGTTGCCTTTAGAACCATGTCGATTTTTTCGGAGCACTTAGCTTGGTCCGAGACCTCCAACTTTGCGAGTTCCGAGTAACCCATGATTCCTGAAAGGATATTGTTGAAATCGTGTGCAATACCTCCTGCAAGGGTTCCGAGACTCTCCATCTTCTGCGACTGCTGAAGCTGCCTGGAGATATTCTGCTTTTCAAGCTCGATTTTTTTCTGGACGGTCAGGTCCTGAAGATGCAGGATGAAATGCAGATGTTGACCGTTATCATCGTGGAGCAGGGAGGCGCTCATCAGGGCCCACATCGTTTCACCCCTTGAATTCAACATCCGGACCTCTTCCAGCACTGCTTCGGTGTGGACCGACAACAGACGATCCAATTTGAACTTTATCGCATCCCACTCGTCCTGATGAAACATCTGATCGAGCCTGCGGTTCAGCAGGGCAGAGGGTTCGTAACCAAGCATTCGGCACAGAGGGGGGTTTACCTCTACAAATTTACCCTCCAGTGTCAGCAGTGCCATGCCGGATGCGGCATGGGAAAACACATTCTTAAATCTCTTTTCACTATTCTCCAGCCTGCGATATGCAGCGATGGCAAACAGGGCGGATGCCAATTGAGCGGAGATGCCCGTGATAACACTTTCATCCTCCCGGCTGAGACCGGGAGAGTCGTCATCTTTTGCCACTGCGAGAATGCCGTAAGGCCTGTTTTCATACACTATGGGGGCCACAATCAGCTCGGACGTGTTGATGGAGTCTAACAATGGGCAGATAATGGTCCCTTTTTCAGCAAGTTTGTCGCTTTGCGGGCACGTCCGAATGTGGGGTCTGCCATTGTTAAAGATCTCTCTGAAATCCGGGTGCTCAGCAAGGCTGTGACCACCCAGATCGATCCTTGTCTGTTCGAGTGCCTGAAGGTTTTCCCTTGAAAGACCGTAGCCGGCAGCCAGACAAAGCTCTTCGGGCTCCTGTTGAACCAGAAACACACAACCCTGCTTGAAATTGAGGGTTTCTTCCATTCGCTTGAGCACCACGTCTAATAAATGCCGGGTTTCCAACACCGATGCGGTCTGCTGCCCGATGTGGGCGAGTGTTGACAGCGCACTGAACTGGCGGCCCAATTGTCTGGTCATTACATTAAATGCAGAAGTGACATCTTCGAATTCATCACCGCTTTTAACGACGACCGCATGATCGAAGTCACCGTGGGAGAGCTTCACGGTTGCCGATTTTAACCTGTCCAGGGGTACAGACGCCTTGCGGATGTACCGAATACTGAAAAGCAGAACCACCCAGAACGAAAGCAGGGTGATCAGCAGAAAGGTGCGTTTAAAGGATGTCATGGGCGCCAGAAATTGCGTGCTGGATTGGCTGAAGACTATAATCCAGTCGTCCACGACAAATTTTGCCTCTAAAAAAAGGGGCCAGAAGGAAACCGTAAGGGAATCGCCGGACTGGTCGAATTCAAACTCCCTTTTTTTGGCAATTGTCGCCTGCCGGATTTGTTTGCGCAGCTCGGTTGTTGAGATGGCATTGGAATTTACGAGTATATTCAAGTCACTGTCAAATGCTGAAAAATGGGTCGCCGAAGGCAGGGTATTGTTAAGACCGATGCTCCAGAGATAGTTGGTGTTGATTTCAGCAAGAAGCGATCCAAGTTCGGGCCTCCCGGTTGCGATGAGGCGGGTCAAAAAGATGCGACGTTTGATTGAGTGAAGGCCTTTTTGGGTCAAGATTATTGACTTACCCAATTTGAATTGGTTCTCGGCCAAAGGGGAAATATTCGGTTTGTCAACAATCGGATCACCGTATAGAGGGTAGACACGGCCTTCAGCCGTCCGCGATATTGCTATAAAGCGGTCTTTCAAACTACTTCGGAAGTCTTCATTAAGATCCGGATCGCCAAAGGATTGAGAAGAATCCTTGCCCTCAAGGTGCAGACAAATCAGATCTATCTGTGCCTCCAGGAGGTTCAGCCGGTCATATATGGCTATGGCATGCGTCTTGACCGCCCGGCGAAGTTGCCTGCCGCTCTGTTCCTTGAGCTGCAATGACACACGACCGAGTGATACCAGGGACAAAACCACGATGGGCAGCATGGCGCAGCAGATGAAAAGGATAAAGAGCCTGCGAGCAAATTTGCCGTTGAAAATTTTTAATCTCTTTTTTATGCCTTTGGTTAACATCTTAATGTTTGCGCAACTTTCTGATGGAAGCAATGGGAGGCCGATTGACCGACATGGCTTTTGCTTTCCGGTTGTTAATAGTTGGACGCCTGGCCTATATAGCGTCCGTTATTGGCACGCACGATATCATCTCTGCTGGCTTTTGCGGTGAAAGGCGCCACGCTTTTTCCGTCCGGTCCAATGCTGTAAAGATCGAAATCGGAATTGACCGGGACCAAGCTGTGATCCTTACGCAAATGTCCATAGCCGGGCGTTGAGGAGCCCTCGATACGCAGGTAAACATAAGGCTGCCCCCAGGGGTCGAGACTGTTTTGCATGTTGATATCGGCCAGGGTGTCCGGATATTGATTATTGTCCAGGTTGTACAACATAATTGCCTGTCCGATATTTTTGATATCGCTTATCGCGACTGCCACATAGGCCCGAGTTTTAAAACTTGAATATTGGGGAATGGCAATGGCGCTGAGGGTCCCGCATATGGCCATGGAAACCATCAATTCGATGAGGGTATACCCGGAATTGGTGCGGCGGGTGCAAGCACACCGGTTTCCATGTTTGGGCTGCAGGCATCTCATCCCGTAAATTTTCGTGCGTTCAAACAGCTTCATTTTAGATCGATTTATTTTTTGTTATGACAAAGACGGATTGTCTACCAATAAAACACAATAAACGCGCGACAGATGAACTCTTCCCGTGAATTTCCTTTTCGCTGCCTGCATTAAGGGGAGCATGTTACTACCCTTATAACTATCGGGAGGTTTGCGAAAAATCTTTAGCCGTAAAACAGGAACTGTTGCAAAAGAGAAGCAATGGGGTCGCGGTAGGAATGCCGGTCACCCGGCACCACCCCCACAGATCCGTACAT
>JAIOSZ010000130.1 GCA_021107335.1 Desulfuromonadaceae bacterium
GTGGATGGTGACCAGTTGCGGCAGGTGGCGATTAATCTCACGCTCAACGCAGGAGCTGCCATGTCGGATGGGAGCGTTTTAACGGTGCGGTCTGAACGGGTGAGCGACAGGGTGGTGCTGAGCTTTGCCGTTACCGGTGTGGGTATTGAGAGTGAAAATCTCGACAAGATTTTTGAGCCGTTTTTCACGACCAAGAAGAAAGGTACCGGCTTAGGACTGGCAATTACTCGCCAGATTGTTCGCCATCATCAGGGCAATATGGAGGTCGATAGCCAGCCGGGTCAGGGGACCACAATGCGCGTATGGCTTCCAGTGCTGCAGGAAGAAGAGGGGCGGGATGGATAAAAAACGGATATTACTTATCGATGACGAAGAAGGCATGTGCCGGATGATGGAGGCGGTACTCCTCGACAGCGGTTATGCGGTCAAGTCGTACACCCGCTCCGTCGAGGCTGTAGAAGCTTTTCGGGCCGGTCTCTTCGACCTTGCCGTGACGGACATCAAAATGCCCGAAATGGATGGGTTGACGGTGTTGCAGAGACTCAAAGAAAAAGATCCCAGCTTGCCGGTCATTGTCATATCTGCCTTTGCCACCTTGGACACCTCCATTCAGGCTCTGCGACGCGGAGCTCACGATATGGTGACCAAGCCCTTTGAGCCAGACGAACTCCTTTATCGGGTCAAGAACGCTCTGCACCACAATCAGCTGCTCTCTGAAAATCGCGAGCTGCGTGAAGAGTTGGCTGGCCGTTTTGATTTCACAAAAATCGTCGGCAGTTCCAGTGCTCTGATGACTGTGCTTGAGACGGTAAAAAAAATCGCCATTCGAGATACTTCGGTCCTGGTCACAGGGGATTCGGGGACGGGCAAGGAACTGATCGCCCAGGCTTTGCATTACAATTCACCCCGCAGAGATAAGAAATATTTAGCCATCAACTGCGGCGCTCTTCCCGAATCGGTGCTGGAGGGCGAACTGTTTGGTTACAAAAAGGGGGCCTTTACCGGCGCTAACGAGAGCCGTAAGGGATTGCTTGAAGAGGCTGACGGCGGCACCCTGTTTCTCGACGAGGTCGGAAACCTTCCCCTTAATGTACAAAAATTACTGCTGCGTTTTTTGCAGGAACAGGAATTTCGGCGCATTGGCGACAATGCTTCTATCAAGGTCAATGTGCGCATCGTTTCGGCGACCAATGCCGACCTGCAGGAGGGCTGTCGGACCGGTGAGTTTCGCGAAGATCTCTATTACCGGCTCAACGTTCTCAATATTCATCTGCCGCCTCTGCGAGAGCGTCCCGAAGACATCGCCCTGCTGGCCGCTCATTTTATTAAGTTGCAAAATGAAAAATTCGAAACCCAGACCAAGGGATTAACTCCCGAGGCGGCTCAGGCCCTGGCGAACTACGATTGGCCCGGGAATATTCGTCAGTTGCGCAATGTTATCGAAGCCTCCATGGCGATGGAGGATAGTGATTACCTGACATTGCCGGTGCTGGGCCAGTTTATCGATGTGCAATCGGGGCTTTCGGGGCACGCAGTTGTGCCAGTCACTGCGGTTCCTTGGGCGGAAGATTACGCCGAATCCCTGGCGCGATTTGAAATGGAATATCTTAAACAGCTGTTGCAAAAAGCTAAGGGCAACATCGAGGCCGCAGCTAAATCCGCCGGTATGAACATGGCGACCATTTATCGAAAGATAAAAAAGTACGATCTCAACAAAGAAGATTACTGATTCACTGCATTTTTTTTGCAATCATGCAACAAAAAGCTGAGTCTTTGCATCCGTGCAAATGAGTTGCACGGATGTTGCGAGGCGTTACAGCGGACCATCAAGAGATGACTAAGGCCCAGTTTTAGGGCGATGAGCGGGCTCCCGGCAATGGGAAGCCCGTTTTTTTATGGTTTATAGGGGTTTTGCAACGCTGCAAAAGATTCAATGTTGATTTCAGAAAGGATGGCCCTCGTTCGCCTTTAACTGCCAGAGATGATAGGGTTTTTTGAGGTTTTGTTGGGTCCGGGGGCATCTTGGTATAGGCCTTGCTCAATCCCTGTCCTGAAAGTTACTTCTTTTTGGCAAAGGACCGTGGGGGTCCTTGTTGAGGGACAGGATAATTCGTGCTCCATACACCTTTCAAATAATAGCTTTTTGATGGTGTGATATCCCTGCTCCTTCAGTTTGCCGCTTGAATGAGGCTTTTAAGTGCCTCAAGATACACGTTAGACAGCTTGCTATTGAACTGAGCCAGAATCCTGTTTCGAAGATTTTGCCCGTTCTGACGAGATGCCTGACCCGAGAAAATTGGCTGCGGATTGCCCAGTCATAACTGACATTGAAGGAAGAGGAGAGAACAATCATGGAACCCGAAAAGACATCCATAAAAAACAGAGGCATGCAGGTTGTAATTGCCGGCCTGGGCATCAACTTGGCCCTGGGAATAATTTACGCTTACAGCATGCTCAAGGGTGAAATTGGCCAACTGTTTGATGGTGCCGGAGACCCCTATGCTACCGCGTGCCTCGTTTTCGCCCTGTCGATGACTCTCGGTGGCAAAATGCAGGATAAGGTTGGCCCGCGCTTGACCGCTATTCTCGGTGGTCTGCTGGTCGGTGCCGGTTTCCTGGTCTGCTCCCAGACTTCAAGCTACTGGGGATGGATTCTTGGTTTCGGCGTTCTGGCTGGTAGTGGTATCGGTTTCGCCTATGCCTCTGCGACTCCGCCGGCTCTGAAATGGTTCCCGCCTGCGAAAACCGGTCTGATCGTCGGCATCGTTGTCTCTGGTTTTGGTATCGCTCCCGTCTACCTGGCTCCGGTCGCCAAGTATCTGCTGGGTCAGTACGGCCTGCACACGACCATGATGATCTTGGGAATCGCTTTTATCGCCATTGTCTGCGGGATGGCAATGTTGTTGACCAATCCGCCCGCTGATTTTTCTCCGGCGGCAAAAGGTGCTACCGGTCCCGCTAAGGCGGCGAAGTCCAACGATGTCGGCCCCCTGCAGATGCTCAAAGACGGCCGCTTCTACACCCTGTGGTTGAGCTTCTTTATTGGTGCCGGTGCCGGCCTGATGGTGATTGGCAGTATTAAAGGGATCGCCAAGCAGAGCTTGGGTGAAATGGCCTTTATTGCTGTCATAGTAATGTCCCTGGGTAATGCCGCAGGACGGATTGTTGCCGGTATCCTGTCGGATAAGATCGGCCGTGTTGCAACTCTGACCACGATGCTGCTCTTCCAGGCGGTCCTGATGTTTGCCGCCACGAAGGTTGTGTCCAGCCCAGACTCCGGACCTGTTCTGATCACCCTGCTGGCCGCCTTCATGGGCTTCAACTACGGCTCAAACCTGTCTCTTTTTCCTGCCTTTTCCAAGGATTTCTGGGGTGCTAAAAATTATGGAACCAACTTCGGACTCCTGTTTTCAGCTTGGGGCGTTGGCGCTTTTGTGCTGGTAAAGGTTTCGGCTGCTCTTACTGCTAAATATGGTGGTATGGAAACCTCCTTTATGGTCGCTGGTGTTATGCTTCTGGTCGGTGCTATGATGGCTCTGTCCTTGCGGTCGAAAAAAGTTGCAGTACCGGTTTCCAAACCCATCTTCGTCGAAGAAGACGAGTTGGTTCTGCAAGAAACCAGCGAATAATTTTCAACGGTTCTGTTGTTTCGTCACTTACTGCCAGCCCACCATTGGTGGGCTGGCAGTAATGTTGCGGGAGGTCTCATGCCTGGTTTTTCATCCTCAGTGTCTTCCTCTGAATTACCTAGCCCGGCACTTGTGGCTCTCGCGCTATCTCTGACCATTTACCTGCTCGGCCTGTTCGGCTCCCATCGACCCTCGGCACTACTGACCGGCATTATCCTCGTCTGTGGCGCTGTGGTGCAACTTTTCTACGCTCTTTACAGCCAGCAACGGGGGGATTCACGGACCGCGGCGACCTTGCTTCCCTTCGGAATCTTTTGGTTGTCGCTGGTCAGTTATAGTGTGTTTCCTGAACTCGGTCTTGGCCGCCATCCCAACGCCATCACGATGTTTTCCTACCTCAGTCTATGGGGTTTTTTTGTTGTCATCCTGTTTCTTGGTAGTTTCCGGAGTAGTCTTGCTATGCAGGTTCTATTCGGGTCGCTAGTGTTCTCTCTACTGTCGCTGGCGATGAATCATCTTCGTGATGATCAGGTTTTCCTGTTCCTTGGTTGTCTCTGCGGCTTTTTTTCCTCCTTGACAGCGGTGTACATTGCTGTTGCCCAAGCGGTCAACCTGCGCCAGCAACGAGAGGTAGTGCCTCTGGGGCACCGGGAAGGTATGGTCGAAGAGGGTCGTGATTGAAGGGCTTGTCAAGGGTGTCCTTTTCGGCTACTTTGCAAAGGGTGTCAGACGGTTGTTGCTAATCTTTCTGCTGACAGCGATGTCGGTTTTTTAGAGGGGACGGGAAGGGATGAGTCCTGGTCAACAGATGACAATTTTAGGGCTACTCGCCCTCTGTTATTATGCCGTTTTGTTGGCAATAGGCGTTGTCGACACAGATGTTATGCCCCAGTTTGTGGTTACCGCTCTGATTTTTCTCTCTTCTGGACGCCTGTTACGCGGTGCAAATCGCAGTCGATCGAAAAAAAAGCGAGAGGGAGAAAAACCACGGAAGGAACCCAACTGGGCACTGCTCGCTCAGATTTTGAACTGGGTGATGGCATTACTGATTCTCGGTGCCCTCGGTCTGTGGGTTATGAAACCAGTCGGTGTGTCCTTTTTGGAGATGTTCGGTTTCAAGTAGGCCTATTTATCGCTTCGCTCCATTTCAAAACCTTCTCTTTTCACAACCCCTGTTTTTTCACTGCCCGATAGAGTGTCACCAAGTTCGTTCCCATCTATACGACAGTTTCCTCCAGTCATTTCTTTTTTGCTTAGCCTCCCCTATGTGCCACTTCTTGATCGCAACTCAAGGTGTTTCATGACTATTGAAGGTCTGCTTGACCAGATCCGGAAGTCGACTTTCGCAATAATGCGAAAATATCTTCAAGGTTTGCATAATTGCAAATGGCCTTTTCGGGAGCTGTGAGGCTTCTCAGTTGACCCTTTGGGGCGAGCTTACGCTTTGCTGCAGGGCGCTGCGTTGGCTACGAGCAGCAGTGTACCCTTGCGTTTATGGGCCGCCCCGGTTTTTGCACTGCTGCAAAAATCCGTTGGGACGGTTTGGAGGGCAAGGCCTGTAGTTTCTTGTAACTAACTGAAAAAACAAAGTAGTTAAATGTTGGTAGGGCGTTGGTATAGGCCTTGCTAGAACCCTAGCCCGAAAGTTACTCCTTTCAGGCATGGAGTTGCGGCAGACATTGTTGAGGGACAAGGACTACTTCGCTCCATGCCACTTTTAAAACTTCAGGTTTTTACACCTTGCAAGGATACAGGCTCACAGAACATCAATATCATGAGCGGCGAGCAGGAGATGTGGCTCACCCCCGTGCCAGCTGAACCGTTGGTCCGCTCTATCTCAAACCCGAATTAACAGGAGAAAAAAGTTATGGCAGATCAACGTACCCTGGTAGACAATACCGCAAATCCCGCTCCTCTTGGCCTGCTCGGGTTCGGTATGACTACTGTGCTTCTCAACCTGCACAATGCCGGTTTCTTCCCCCTCGATACTATGATTCTTGCCATGGGTATTTTCTACGGTGGCGCCGCTCAGATCCTGGCTGGTCTCATGGAATGGCGCAAGGGCAACACCTTTGCCACTACCGCCTTTATCAGCTACGGTTCTTTCTGGCTGACCCTGGTGGCTCTGGTGCTTATTCCTAAAGCTAACCTTGTTGGCATTGCCGGTCCTGAAAAGGCCACCGCTATGGCTGCCTACTTGACCATGTGGGGTCTGTTTACCGCGGTTATGTTCCTCGGCACCCTGCGTCTCAGCCGCGCTCTGCAGGTCGTTTTCGGTTCTTTGACCCTGCTTTTCTTCCTGCTGGCCGCTGGTGACTTTACTGGTAACCATACCCTTACCGTTATTGCCGGTTACGAAGGCATCTTTTGTGGCTTCGCCGCTATCTATACTGCCTTGGCTCAGGTGCTGAATGAAGTTAATGGCCGCCAGGTGCTGCCGCTGGGTGCTATGGCCTAATCCACCCAAAAATCGGCTGATAGTGAAACACTAATGGCGGGGCCTCATGGTCCCGCCATTTTTTATGGGGCAACGGTTCAAGCTCCTCAGAAATTTGTTTTTGCAAAAATGCAAAAGCAGCTCAGAGCTTTGCATCGGTGCAAATGGGGTGCATTCGCTGGAAGAAGATGTCTAACTATCCGGATATTCAGGGTAATTCACAAGAAAGTACAGGGGCCCGGGTCGGAGAGGGCGATCTTTTATGGGTTGCATCTTTGTCCGCCTCTTGCATAGTTGCGAAATGTGTGTCTGCAGGTGATATATGGTTGTTCGGGCACGTTGTGTAAGTAGCTGAAAACATAGGAAAAAACAGGTATTGGTCTGGCTGTACCAAGTGTTGGTACGCAGTTTGCTCTTTAGATAAATACAGTCAAGAACTGCCAACAGTTGAGGCTCTATGAAGGAGGCGGTGGCGTGAATATGGTTCAAGTCGCTCCGCATTCCATGGCTATACTCCTACCCGAAAAGAAAGGAACTGATCATGAACGACGGAATTCTTTGTTCCTTTTACGGTAAGGATGACGATTGTTGTGATGTGGGCTGCGATTATATTTCATCGTCCGACGTGCCGACTATTATCCGCTACTGCAGCGCGGATTATCGGTCATGTAATCGTTACCAGGAATTAGCCCATCGGTTCTCGATCAGTTCCCAGGTAAGTGGACAGGATGCGATTGAGGCGTCAGGGGCCCGCAAAACAAGGCCAGTTATTCAATTCAAAGAGCCTCTAGTTAAGCCTTTTAAGGTCAAATGGTCGCTGCCGTCTTTGTGGCATCAGGTTGCTACCCGTTCCATGCTGGAGTCGGTTCCCCTAGCCCGTCAAAGACGTCTTGCACGGCCCCTCGCAACTCAAAGGATTCGCCAGGTTTCTACTGTCCCAGTTTCTAGCTCTGCCCAGGGTCCGGTTTATATGGGGCTTTTGGGGTTTGGTGTTGCAACGGTTTTGCTCAGTTTGCAGGTAGGGAACTTTTTTCCGCTGGCAACTATGCTGACAACGATGAGTATTTTTTATGCGGGGCTTGCGCAGGTCATCAGTGGGGCTATGGAATGGCGTAAAAATAATGTCTTTGGTGCTACCACATTTATGGGTTATGGCTTTTTTTGTCTCGCCTTTGTATCGGTTGCAGTTATGACTCACACCGGTATGGCACCCGCGCCTTCCGGCACTGCCACAGCTGTCTGCTTCGGGCTGTTGAGTCTGGTGTCGGCAACCTTATTTTTCGGGGTCCTGCGTATCGAGATAATTTGGCGTCTCTTTTCTGCTTTATTGACCCTCTCCCTTGTCCTGCTGGCTTTTGGACATGCCACGGATGTGGCTGGTATCAAGCCGGTAGCAGGCTGCGGAGGAATAGCCATCGGCACTCTGGCTATTTGTACTGGTTTTGTTCATTTTTTCAAAGCAATGTACGGCCGTCGTGGCTTCGTGCCGATTCCTGCTTTACAGGAATTGGCTAAGTCACCGATGGTGTAATCTATAACCTTTTTTGCAAGAATGTTGTGACTTTATGAAATTATCAGAACGTGTTCGACTTACCCCCGAAGACCGTCAGAAAATCTGGAAAATCTATCAAGCCGGTGGAACCAACATCACCGATCTTGCAGAGCGGTTCAACGTTTCGCGGCCGACCATTTACAAGGTGATTGAGCGGGCCAGAAAACATGAATTTGAGCCTCGCAAAAGCACCAACCTCCGTTATCGGAACCTGAGGTACGGTCTTAAGCGTCTGGCTAAGGTAGAGCGTAACCTTGAAGGCAGCTGTTAGTGCTGGATGTTTATCAGTATCGATCTTGAGTGGCTCGTGACCTTCGCAGTGTTTCTCGCGGCTAGTTTGGGACAGAAGCTCTCTGTGCTTCGTAGTCTTGCGTCAACTAGTGTCCGAGGCGCAAGTCAGTTGCCAAGTGCCTTGTTATCCCTTAAGATTGGGAGATAGGTAGATTTTGCTGGAGCGTTATCGATTGCTTCATGTCGCTACTGTTGCCAAAGGAGTCAGCAATGAAAGATCTAAAGATATCTCATAAGATCTTCCTGCTGAGCGGGGCCATACTGATTGTCTTTTCCTTGGTGGTGACCTGGATGTATCTGGACGCCAAGCACAATTATGTGCAGGCTCGCCGCAATGAAATTCAACATGTTGTCGAATCGGCCTGGGGAGTTCTTGATTATTACGCCGGTTTGGCCGACAGCGGCAAGCTTGATACGGAAGCTGCCCAGCAACAGGCGATAGCAGCGGTCGGTTCTCTGCGTTTTGATGCGGATAATTATTATTGGATTAATGATTTTCAGCCGCGCATGGTCATGCACCCATTTAGTCAAGAATTGGTGGGTCAGGATCTGAGTGAGTATCGGGATCCGCTGGGCAAGGCCCTGTTTGTGGAAATGGCCGAACTGTGCCGTCGCCAGGGACAGGGATTCATTGAGTATGTCTGGCACAAGCCGGGCAGCACTGTACCGGCTGGCAAGGTGTCTTTTGTTAAACAGTTACCCCAGTGGAACTGGATTGTCGGTGCGGGAGTTTATACTGACGATATCAAGCGTAATCTGGACAGGGTCTTTTATACCACTCTCGGTATTTTCTGTGCGCTGCTGCTCGGCGTGGTGGTGGTAACCTTGATTGTCTCCCGCCAGATTGCTATTCCTTTGGGGCAAGCGGTTGAGGCGATGGAAAGGCTTGGCAACGGCAACTTCGATGTTCATCTCGGCATGACACGCAAGGATGAAATCGGCCGGATGGCCAATGCTATCGATGCCTGTGTTGGCAATTTGCGCAAACTGTTTGAAGCTATTCGTTCCATGTAGCATCGTTGATTTAGTGGACTGAAACAAAAAACCGCCTTGTAGGCGGTTTTTTGTTTTTAGGCTTTGCTATTAGTAAATATCGAGATGAGCAAAAGGCGCTTTCATCGAAGCTTCCATTGCCTCTTGTAGCGTATGCACCCCCTTTGCTGCCAGCAGGGGAATCAGCTTGCATAACACTTCAGCGGTTACCATGGCATCACCAAGAGCTGTGTGTCGACCGACAATGGGCACGCCGAGCCGGCTGGCCACCTCTTCAAGCTGGTGACTCTGCTGGTTGGGATGGACAAACCATGACAAGAGCAAGGTGTCGAGCACCGGTTGATCGAACCGGACGCCGCTGGAAGCTTCCTTGAGCTTGAGGAATTTCATGTCGAAGGCCGCGTTATGGGCCACTAGCACCGACCCCTCTGTAAAATGGTGAAGTTCTGGTAAGACCTGGTCGATGGTCGGCTTGCCCAGCAGGAATTCAGGAACAATGCCGTGAATTCTGATCGATTCTTCGGGTAACGGTCGACGAGGATCGATGAGCTGGTCCAGGGTTTCCTCGTAAAGAATGCGTCCGTTGACGATACGCACCGCGCCAATTTGAATGATTTCGTCTCCCTGGGACGGTTTAAGGCCGGTGGTTTCCGTATCGAACACGGCGTAAGTTAACTGGGAAAGGGGCTGTTGGCAGACATCGTCCTTGCACACCTGATGCAGCAGGCCGAATTCGTAGTGAATCGGACGGTGTTCATCGACCGAGATTTCGCTAAAATGATCTTCCGTCTCCGCTATGGGCAAGAGAATGCGCAGATGATCGATATGCTGGGAATCGTCCTGTGGTAGATCAAAAATCCCGCCGATGCGCTGGATCAGGTCTCCGAAAGAGATTGGGTGATCCGGGGCGCCTCCAATTAGCGGCCGATTTTTCCAGGCGTCCAACTCCTCGCTGCTGATGGTGCAACCGGGCCAGGTGATTTCGAACAGCGCCTTATCGGTACTGTTGCGATGAAGTTCAAGGGTTAGCGCTGAGAAGTTTTCGGCGTTGTGTAGAGCATTGACCAGCTGGGCCAGGCACTGCACCATGGCATAGCTGTCGACTTGTAGCCAGAGCTCTTGATCGGCGCAATGGGTTACGGCGATGCCCGCATAATGGCGCAGGTGGTACTCGATGATGTTCAGCAGATGCTCACCGAGAATATTTTCTCGGCAACCGATATCGACTAGCTTCTGTTTATAGGATTGTTCCGTCTGTTGCAGCGTCTTGCTCATTTGGCTGACGGCCCGATCGATATCCTGCAGCAAAATTTGTTGTTCAGTTTCATGCGGCGGCGCCTTGACGAGGCTTTCGAGCGTCTGGTTGATTTTTTCTAAAGGGGGGTGCAGTGCAGCGGTCAGGCCGTAAAAGATTTGTTCCCGCTGCAGTCCGTTCTCTATCTGCCGGCTTAGGTCCTCCATGGCCAAGACGAAGCCGGAGAAGGTTTTGTCACTATCGCCGGTTTTAAATACCGGAGTCATATGAATCCGCAAAACAAGGGATTCGCCTACGGTCATGACAAAGTTGGCGGTTGGTGATTTCTGCCCACGATTAGTGGCCTGGTTCAGCATGTCGATGGCGTGGACGATGGGGCCGCGATCTAGAATGCTGAACAGTGAGCGTCCGAGTCCGATGAGCTTTCCAGGTTTTTGCAGTAGTTTTTGTGCCTGCTGGTTGTAGAGCATCACTTGACCGCTGACGTTGCAAGCCAATACCCCGGTGGGCAGGTCCGACATCAGGGCTGCCAGCAGGTTCCGT